>JBEIGW010000312.1:0-3407 GCA_040381655.1 Deltaproteobacteria bacterium | reverse complement strand
GGCGGGGTGATGACTGGTCTACTGATCGATGGGACAGCTCGCGCGGCGAGTGGAGAGATAAGCTGCCTACCATGGTCAAGATTGAGATAGAAACTTGGAATGAGGATGAAGATTTACCTGAAGAGAAAAAAGACGAGATGACAAGCGACAACAATGTGGTGCTCCTAAAGACTATCGTGTCAATACAGCAAGCGCGTGGCATGAAAGAGTTAAAACAAGGGTCTAACACCGTGAGATGGTTTTGATGAAGAAAATGTTTTCAAATTTAAAGCCTAGCACTATGTGGCTCTTTCCTGTCGCGGAGCAGGAAAAACCAGACCATACCAAACAACAAAAAGGTGTGGCACTAATGGTCGCCATGATGATTATTTCGATTATGATGATGTTTGCAGCCGACTTTATCGTTTCAGCGACTGTAAATTTAGCACGCGTATCAGCGCAGAGGGATAATATAAGAGCCGAGTATGTCGCAAAAAGTGGAATAAATTGGGCGCTTTGGTTGAATTTGTTCGATTACGGGCTACAACTGCAGTTGGGTAGCGATCCATCGATGAAGGTTATGAAGGATGGGATTGGGCCTCTCTGGGATAAGTTGGGCGCTGTTTTTCCGTTCGAGTCGACACTCGATTTATCGGAAGCTGATAAGTTTGCCGCTGCATTTGGCCTCACCGGATTGGCTGATGCCAAAGTCGTTGATTCGCTAAAACTACTTGGCGGTGAGCTTGGAATCAGTGTCGTTGATGAAACCGGCAAGATTAATCCCAACGTATGCTATCAATCTCAGGCAGAATGTAATGTAATTCTCATGCAGCTTGAGGCCCTGATGACGTGTACGACTGTCGAACAAGAATTTAATCGACAAAAAGATGTGAAGCCGTCTGAAATTGTTCGAAGGATTAAGGATTGGGTTGATAAAAATGCGGTGGCTGAGTCTGGTAGTGGATTCACCGAGGAAAACGAACCCTATGGGAAGCGCAAGCCCCCTTTTAAGGCAAAAAACTCCCCTCTGGATTCCGTCGACGAGCTGCTTATGATCGAGGGTTGGACATCTGAGCTTCATGCTTATTACAGTCCCTACATGACGGCATGGCCATTTCCAGATCTGACCAGTAAAAATTCGTTTAAGCTCAATATCAATACGATGCCCAAAGAAGCGCTAAGGTGCATGTTTGGTCGAGAGTTGAATACTCCCGATGCTATGGCAAAATTTATTAAACGCTATCAGGAGCTCGTTGAGACAAATGGGCGATTGGCATCAAGTGATGGAGATCTTCAGTCATTATTAGGGGATCTTTTTAATTATCGCATTGATGCCAAGGGTGGACCCTCGGACCGCGGCTCTTGGCTTACGACCGAGTCCCGGGCTTTCAGAATCAAAGCCAAGGGAATCATTGGAGAACAGACGAGAATTTTAGAATATGTCATACAGCGGACAACGCCCAATCAATTAGCAGCATCTCCATCCATGGCGCCTTGGACTCTGAATTTTTTCAGGATGCATTAGTTCAATCTTTTCAACTTTTGGTTTTTACTCACAAAAATGCGACAATTAGGGTTGCGTATTTACTTTAACAGAGGTCTTTGCATTTATGCAAAAAGTAATAGGGCTTGATATCGGTAGTTACTCAATCAAAGCCGTTGAAATTATAAATTCGTTTAAGTCATACCAAATAAAGAGTTTTCATGAATTACCCATGCCGATTCATGAAGATGCAGACCGAAATGCTCTTCTGGCGCAATGCCTTGAGCAGCTTTTTAAAGACAACAATCTTCAAGCTGATCGTATCTTAACGGCAATGCCAGGACAGTACATTTCTAGTCGAATCGTGCCGGTTGGTTTTGCCGATCCTCGCAAAATTAGTATGGCCGTCATGGCTGAGGTCGAGGATGCGGTTCCATTTAATCTTGAAGATATGATCGTCGATCATCAGATTCTGGGAACTGCCGCCGACGGACGTACGATCGTCATGGTCGTAATGACTAGAAAAACGTTTTTGCAGAGTTTTCTTGATCATCTGCATCACGTCAACATTGATCCAAAGCTTATCGATGTTGATAGTTTGTCATTTTATAATTTGGCGCCGTACTTGCGGACTGAACCAAATGAGTGCGTTGCGATGGTTGATATAGGTCATGAAAAGACCTCAGTCTGCATTGTCCAAAACAGTCTACTTAAGATGTTTCGTTCGATAAATATCGGTGGCGCCTATCTCACTGAGTTCCTGTCTAGAGATCTCGAGTGTTCCATCGCTGAGGCGCAGGATGTGAAGCATCGTGTCAGCCGGCTTATATGTGACGGCGATACCGGTGTTGATCTTCCTGCTCAAGACAGACAGACTGCCGAGCGGATGACTTTGGCATGCAACGCAATTGTTAAAGATCTTGGACGAACTCTCTATGCGTTCAAAACATGGGACAAAACTAAGATATCTCGAATATTCCTTTCAGGAGGCACTGCAAGGATTAAGAATTTAGATATGTATCTGACTGAGCAGCTTGGTATTCCTGTATATCTTAATCGGCTTGAAGCCACCGACCTCAAGATTGATGAAGCTTTAGCTGATAAAGCACTGGTGATGCCGCAGAGTGTGGCAATTGGAATGCGCTCGGTTGTGAGTACGAAGCGTTATTCACAGATCAATCTCCGTAAAGGTGAGTTCGCCTACGTTCAAAACTACGCTCAGATCATGAAGATCGCTAAGATTGCTGGCCAAGTTCTTGGAATCGCCGTGCTACTTCTAATGCTTTCCTATGGTGTGCGAAGTTTTATCTATAATCGTCAGATAGCAGAGCTCGAGAAAGAGTATACGAAAGAATACAACGCGTTCTCTTTGCCTCGCAAGAAGCCCCAGGGCAAGCAGGATTTTTCTAAGTTCAGATCCGAGGTGCGAACGGCGATACAAAAAGAAATTTCAGCTAGGAGAGACGCTGTAGATCAATTTATGGAGTCATCTGGCACTGCTCCGGGGCTTTTGATGTTGCAGGACATCAGCGGTGCTATTCCGAAAACCGTAAAAATCGATGTCACGTTCTATAAATTTACCGGTGTCTCTGGCCAGCCTGGAGGTCGCCTTCAACTTAAAGCGGAGACGGATGGTTACTCCTCTGTTGAAGCGATCAAAGAGGCCCTAAAGAAAGCTCAAGGTATAACTGATCTCGAAGAGAAAAGTTCGGGTGGTAAACCTGGCACAGATAACAAGATCATCAGTTTTGAACTTCAAATGTCTTATAAGTCCAAAAGTCAGGCTAGCAAAGGTTAGGGGACAACAACATGAGCGCGTTTGAAGACTTTCAGGAAAAAATAAGAAGTAGCTGGGCGAATATTACCGCAGAGCTGCGCAAAAAAGTTTTTGGCCCCAATAATGAAAATATTGATTTGTTGGTTGACACATTTTACAAGCTCGAGC
>JBEIGW010000311.1:0-3417 GCA_040381655.1 Deltaproteobacteria bacterium | reverse complement strand
GGACCAGGTTGGGCAGAGTCCCTGCCTCTGCCTGATTAATTCTTAGGCAGTGCGGGCATGCCTGTGTGCCAAGCTCCGAATTAGTAATGTCGTGATCTACCAATTTGCCCCCTTTTTGTTCCCAGTGGCCTGAATCGTATCAGTACAGCAACGCTTCAAATCGTCTTCATATTGCAAACCTAACGGTCACTCTATAATGTAGCAGCCTATTGCTTTAAGGGGCCAGACTTACTTGTCTTTTCTGGAAAACAAAACCGATCAATCTAGTGCTGCCTTGGGTGAAATTCTTTCAACATGGCCATGTCAGTCGCAAGGCATTAAGGCAGTACAAATTTCAGGCACGTCAGCGGCTGCCACGGAACTGCTTACACTTTTTACGTGCCGCTCCTGGAACAAGGTCCTTATCGTTGCTCCGACTCATAAAGACGTTTCGTCCCTTCTGTCCTTCATTGATCGTAATACCGAAACTCTAAACGCGATCGGGGTAACCGCCTCACACCTTCCTCACCTATCCATGTGGGGGTCTGATCGTTTCATCAATCCAAGTTTGAGCCGTAATCAAAGATTAGATGCCCTGTCTCGATTACATGCCCCAACCGAACGTAATATCACGGTCACCACCTTGGCCGGTCTATTCCAAAGTACGTGCCAATCCGCAGAACTCGAAAAGTTCACTCTGCACATCAACACAAATGACGAGTTTGACCAAGACGAGCTGATCAACCACCTACAAATGGCTGGGTACCGCGCATCATCAATCGTGGACGAAGAGGGGCTCTATAGTGTCCGCGGCTCCGTTATTGACGTTTTTCCTCCGAATAGTGCACTTCCACTACGCGTTGAGTTTTTAGGAGATCAAATTGCAAGTATTCGCAGTTTCGATTTTGAAGACCAAAAAAGTAAGACCTCATTAGACGAGGCATGGCTTGGGCCTGCTAATGAAATCCTGATTTCGGCTACAGAAAAGAAGCAAACCGCTCAACGACTACACGAATTCCTTATATCACTTGAATCGGTTCCTAATCCTGACAAAGATGGCTTCCGTGGCGCCTTTCTGACTCAGTCCAGACCTCCGGGCTGGGATCTTTTGGCGCCCATTCTGCGCGAACGGAGCGCCTCTGGGTTTGAGTTGCTTCCGGAAAATTCATGCATTATTTTTCCTAACGGAATAGACGCCGTATTTTCCGCCTATAACGAACTCATGGAGAACTTTGCGGCATCTCACGAGCGTGACTTCGCCGCAGGCAGAATATCCGTCCACCCAATCCAGCACTTTCCAAGCTCCCAAGAGATCCTGGAAAAAATCACTAGTAAACACACCACTATCGAGTTTAGTAACCCTGTCGCAAGGCCTGGATTCAAGCAAATCCGCATAAACCCTGAAAGTCATTTTGAAGGCGTCAATCAAACCGCGTCAGCGGCGGCACGTTTTGACTCATGGGCGCAAAGTATCACAAATTTTTTAAAGCTTGACCAAGGTCGCGTGTGTATATTGGCCTCTAGTGCTGAGCAAAAAGAACGTATCTCAACACTATTCACCCACCGCGATCTCCCTGTCTCTCGAAAGCGGCCATCACTACTTGACGTGTTCGAGCGCGGAGAATACGGAACTATTCATGTTATCGAGGGTTTTCTTACCACGTGGCAATCTTTTGAAAAAGATCGCACGCTGGTTATTCCCGAACATGTGATTTTTGGAGTGACACAAAAAAAGCAAAAAAGTTCCAGTACAAGGCTAAAGAATTTTCTAAGTTCCTTTCGTGATCTCAAAGTTGGAGACCTCGTGGTCCACGTTATTCACGGGATCGGCCGCTACAAGGGCATGATCAACCTCACGGTTGGCGGTATAACGGGTGATTTTTTACATATTGAATATGCGGGTACCGATAAAATCTATTTGCCAGTCGATAAGCTTAATCTATTGCAAAGATACAGTAGTGGCGGCGAGGGCAGTGGGCAACCAAGTCTAGACAGACTTGGCGCTGGACATTGGGAACGTAAGAAACAACAAGTCAAGCAAGCCGTAAAAGATATGGCTGAAAAACTACTAAAAATCCAGGCGCAACGAGCACTCGCACATATACATATTTTCACGCCCCCATCGGATGATTACTTTAAATTTGAGGCTGAGTTCCCCTATGAGGAGACCCCCGATCAGCTAAAAGCTATCGCGGACGTCAATGAGGATCTACAATCATCAAAAGCCATGGACCGACTTGTATGTGGTGATGTGGGTTTTGGAAAGACAGAAGTTGCTTTAAGAGCGGCGTTTCGGGTAGCCAGTGAGGGCTACCAAGTCTTAGTGTTAGTGCCTACGACAATTTTATGCTACCAGCACTACCGAACATTCTCAGATCGACTCTCCCGACACGGCGTTCGAGTGGCGCAACTTAATCGATTTGTACCACCGAAGCAACAGCGTCAGACACTTGAGGATCTCACCTCAGGTAAAGTCGATGTGCTTGTTGGCACTCACCGTATTTTGAGTGAAGACATAAAAGCGAAGAGACTTGGTCTGATTATTGTCGATGAAGAGCAACGGTTCGGAGTTGCTCACAAAGAAGCCTTAAAGCAACTACGAGCTGGCGCCGACATTTTGACCATGACAGCGACTCCAATCCCGCGAACTCTGCATATGGCTATGCTTGGCCTTAGAGACATTTCAATCATTACAACTCCACCATCGAATAGGCTGGGTGTTAAAACATATGTCGCGCAAGCTGACGAATCACTGATTAGGGAGGCCATCGAGCATGAAATAAACCGCGGCGGACAAGTCTTCTATTTGCACAACCGTGTTGAAGATATTGAAGCGACCTGCCTGTGGATAAAAAGTCTTGTTCCAAAAGCTACTGTTCGATTTGGACATGGGCAGATGAAAGATAGCGAACTTGAAAACACAGTTATTGATTTCATCGAGAATAAATTTAATGTTTTGGTTTGTACGACAATTATTGAATCCGGCATCGACATGCCAAACGTCAATACATTGATTGTTGCAGATGCCGACCGCTTCGGACTGGCACAACTTTATCAACTGCGTGGACGTGTTGGGCGTTCGTCCATTCAGGCCTACGCCTATTTCATGACAAAAAAAACGTCACTTATTACAGACGATGCACGCCGCCGACTTGAAGTTCTGGCCGTCCACCAAGAGCTTGGATCGGGATTTCAGATTGCAAGTCACGATCTTGAACTAAGGGGTGCTGGCAACCTTCTGGGAGCGGAGCAGTCTGGGCAAGCCTCTCAAGTTGGTCTTGAAATGTATACGGATCTTCTTGGTGAAGCGATCGCCGAGCTCCGCGGGCAAGCCGTGGAGAAACCAAAAATTGACACGGAAATAAAATTGGCCGTAACAGCTTTACTGCCTGAAACTTTTATCAGGGATGAGGGGCTTCGTTTGCAGTTCTACAAGGC
>JBEIGW010000310.1:0-3418 GCA_040381655.1 Deltaproteobacteria bacterium | reverse complement strand
CTTTATGATCTGCCTGAGCCTGTGGCGGAGCATGCTGATCCACGTTATCTACTTGATCACGACGATCGTCCAACGGAAAAAGACGTGTGCCGGGCCATTAAAAAGCTGGGTCTTGAGCTTTTTGTGCACGGCGTTTTTGATCAAGCCGGTGAGTTATGGAATCGCCTATCAGATATTAAACCTGATGTTGTTTTCAACCTTTGCGAAACCTTTAGAGGTGACAGATCACACGAGGGTGACGTTGCATCAGTTCTGGAGCTTGCCAATCTCCCTTATACGGGCTCACAGCCAGCTACGTTACATCTTTGCAAAGATAAGGGAGCCACAAAAAAAATCGTTAGTTGGGACGGCGTGAATGTGCCAGCGTTTAAAGTCTACTCCAAAGACGACTTTAAATTTGAGGCGTTTGATGCTGTGTTTCCTCTGATTGTGAAGCCTCTTAACCGTGAGGCCAGTGAGGGTATTGCAAAAGCTAGTATTGTGGAAAATTGGGACGCGTGTAGAGAAAGAGCCACTTGGGTGGTACAAAGACTGCAGTCAGATGTGATTGTGGAGGAGTATATCCATGGCAGGGAACTCTACGTTGGCGTTCTGGAGATCGGCGGCGTGATCAAAGCGTTTCCCCCGCGTGAGCTTTTCTTTGACAAGCTAGATAAAGAAGAGCCAATGGTTGCGACCTACAAAGCCAAGTGGGATAACAAGTACCGATCCCGTTGGGGTATTTCAACAGGCCGCGCAGGACCTCTGTCGGAAGCTACGCTAAAAACCATTAAAGAAGCCAGCGTCAGGGTGTTCAGCGCACTGGGTCTTACGGGCTATGCTCGGATGGACTGGCGTCTAAACAGCTTGGGCGAGCCAGTTTTTCTTGAAGCCAATCCAAATCCAGCATTATCCCAGGATGATGACTTCGCATTGGCGGCTAAATCAGCTGGGGTTTCTTATGGTGAGCTGATTGCCAGAATAATCGAGTCGGCGATACTGTCGGAAAAAATGAAATCACGAGCATCAGGAACCTAAATAGAAAGCATCAAAAACATGGTTGAAGCTAGGTATGAGAAGGCGCTTGAAAGTCTTCATGATGCGGTAAATTCAGGAGCATTTGATAAGGCTTTGGATCTTGCAGACGCACTAGAAGCAAAGCTTGATCAAGACGCAGAGCCTGCACCAGTGGCTCGTGGCTGGACGATTTATTTTAAGATAAAAACGTTATTTCAAGCCCAACAACATAGCATGGGGTTAAGCTATTTCTTGGCTAATAGAGCCCATTTGCGAAGACCGCCAGCGCTTGGACTTAATTTGCCAAGTTCAAATATTTCAGGCGGTAAGTTCGTGGCGATGAGTATTGTAAATTTGGGGTGGCTCCACTCGGTTTGCAGTGAAATGGCTGTACACTCGAAACAATATGATCTCATCACAGGTCTGATGCAGGACACTTTGGCCATCCGGATTGTATCTGAGGATTTGGAGGGGCAATTCTTTGCTGCGACCTCGGGCATTCTGATGCTCGAAATGGCGGCACGGCAAAAAGAAAACGCTACATTTGCATTTTTCCTGCTGAATTTTGGGTGTATCACAGCCACCCCTGGTGCTGCAGGTCGCGGGATTATGGCTTTGGTTGATAATTATCTACAAACAAATGACCCAAAAATTTTAAAACTTATTGGCATCATGATGCATCGTTCCATCTGGCATAACGGTCAAGATGAGATATGGGTGAAAGAAATAGCAACTAAAATAGCTGTGTTGAAAGACAGATTTGATCCAACAAGTCTATCTGACGAGGTATTCCATCAAACCATCGTTGAGCTTGGACAGGCCGCTAATTTCGCTTTTGAAGCGGGTGATGGTCATACTGCTCACGCTTATTACCGTGCCATTAATGAGCTGCAGATCGCACACGGAAAGGTTTACTTTCCATACTTTAGTCGCGCCATCACGGGCATGAGTGCATCGTTGGTGATAACAGATCAATTATTACTTGCAAATGATTTTTGGAAACAAATTGCTGCCATGGGTGATCAGGAATTTTCTGAAGGAGCACTTTTGAGCTCAGCGCTAACCAGCGGAGCGTTGCAGCAATTTGAAGAAGAATCTTTCATACATTTGATCACAAGAGCTTATGCTGACTTGCGGGACTTAGAGTCACAAGCTGATAAAGAGCAGCGAGTTGACTACTGGGTCGGCAAAGTATGGTCAACAGATAGTTACAACGAGGGGATTTTTCCGTACCTGCAAATGTACTATGAGCATCTCTATAGGAAAATTCATGGTGGAAAAATCACCGCCGAGCATCGGGAAAAAATCGCAAGAGCGATGGGCAATCATAAAGTTGATGTCGGTAAGTATCCTGATCGGTTATTTCCCAAAGTTAACGAATGGGTCATTTGTAGGGATGAGCCAGACGCTGTTTTTTCTCGGGGATAAGTTCTGCCTTCGGAGCAAAAACGAGTTCTAAAACCACGTAAATTCATGATACAAAGTCATCATGAAGCTTCTGATCCGTAAAAAAGGTGACGTCCAAGAGTTCAAGGTCCGTGATGGCCTCGGGCTACAAGCGGTTTGCGCCAAAGCGGAGACGGGTATTGAGTTTGATTGCCGAGATGCAGACTGCGGAATTTGCATCATTAAAATCATTTCTGGAGCTGAGAACTTAAGCCCAAAGACGGTCGCTGAAGCTGATTTTTTAAAAGCCATGAAAGCTGACGACGATGAACGACTGGCATGCCAAGTCCGTCTATTCGGAGATGCCGTGATCGAAATCGATTATTTGTAGACTTTCCACCTATAAATTTGTGCCCTGGACCTGTCATTACTGCGACACCCGTCAAAAGACTTACCAACGTCTAAATAGACACTTACAAGCGTCGACTTCGTCGAGTCAGGCACTTGCAAACGCATTGATTTGGGACTGAAATTTGCACAGGCCTTGTCGGCGAAATGCCGAGCTAAGGAGAGTCAAAAGATGCCCCGTTTATCAAACTTTATGGTTGGAACAATTGTCTGTGGTGCTGGTGCATTAGGCCTATTTCTATCCTCCTGCAATTTTAAAAAAACGACGCCTCAGACTACATCTCGCCTCGATTATTTGACCATGGGTGGAATCCAAGCATGCACACTAAAGTATGCTAGGGAGCCAGCCGTTCGCATCTGCATATATGGTGGAGCCGCCGGAGGGAAAAGTCTTGAAACGGCCCAGTCGCACTCTAAGCGGGCACTTTTGAAATGGTTTAGGGCACTTCGTCAAATTGACGATAAAGTTACAGACCAGGTGGTCTTTAGCTGTGAGAAGCCCCATTTAAAAATTCAACTTGAACCAGGAAGCGGAACATCCATGGGCCGGTGTGGCTATGCGCGGATTTATTCGCAGAGACCGGATGGCACTTATCTTCATGAGTTTGGCCATGCGGTCGCGGGCCTT
>JBEIGW010000309.1:0-3428 GCA_040381655.1 Deltaproteobacteria bacterium | reverse complement strand
TTGCGGTGATCCTTACATTCTGTCGTGGTAGCCGGTTCAATTCATGCAACGTCATCTTCGAAGACAAGGCTTGTTAAATCGTTTTCGGTGTTAGGTGTTAATGGATTATTCCTGGCTCCACTCGAGGGATGGTCGGTCGGGGCAGTATTGCCTCGTGAACTTCTGATTTAAAACAGGGCAAGGGACGGCTCGTATTTGCGGTGGGCCGTAGGGGCTTGTTGCTTCGTAAAAGAAACACATTCCTTGTGATTTTCCGATGATCATGACGCTATGATCTTCAGTTGTTAAAATACAACCCGGTATGAATTGTCTGCCTCGAAAGTCGGTCAGTTGCCGTTTTAGACCTTTTAAGGCTAAAAATTTCTCCCAACAATTCACGCACATTCCATCGATAAATATCGCTGACTTTAACTTATCCTGTGGACAGTCCTCAACCCACAGCGCCACCTTGCCGCATTGATCCTCGTCACAGGACTCATACCTCATATTAATCATTAAGCCCCCAGGCGACATGGGAATCTTACCAATCGGCTGTGATTTGTACTTTTCAAAAAAATTGGTGGCAGTGGTCTTGCAGCGATTCTCATCAGTAAGGCGTGCATACTGAAACGTCTCAAGTCTGAGCGTATCTAGGATATCCCCAGCTGCAGCCTGCGCAACGCCATGACAGTTGGGTGGGCCATAGGTAATCCGGTTGTAAGACTGATTTCCTGTGAGTTCTGAGACGTATGAATAATTATAAAGAAGATTCGCTTTGTCTGGATCCTTGACCCTGTGAATTTTTTGAATATTAGGAGAGCAAAGCTTTAGTTGGTTTCGGACTGTGTTTTCAGGACGTCCAAAATCTTTCGGAGATATTGCTTGGTTTGCGCAGCCTTTCGCAACAAAGCAGCCATTTGAAGTCATATGACTTATATCAAAGCACGGTTCCACTAGGCGTTCGGATAGGGAGGTCAGCAGCTCTTGTTTTTGAGTTTGATTTGAGCTTTTGCAGGCATCCGTAAGGCTCTCCAAGTAGCGCGTCTGGGCCCCAATAGTAAGTTTTTCAAGACAGCGCCTCTTCTCAGGTCCTCCCTCTAGAAAATCAGCTGGCCAATTTGATTTTATGCGTAGATTCAAGGACTGAACCCACTTGCGTACAATTGAGTTGGAACCAAGGCAGGAGCTAAGAGCGCTTTCCGCCGCACTCAGTTCCTCTGGTGTGGCAGTCACGCTTTCCCCTCGGCATGCTTCATCGAGAGCAGTGGATGTTTCAAGAGTCAGGATGTCCGAAGGTGACGGACTGGATGTAACGCGGCAAGATACTGCCAAAGCACCCAAAAATAAAATTGACAGAAACGTCATGGCAGCGCATTGCTCCGTTATTAATTGGGGACACCCGACTGATTGACTATTGATTGGGCAATCATAGCGGGATCTATGTCAGCGTCAACCCCACTAATCGAGAAATTGCAGGTGGTCATGACGCAATCACCCTCTTCTTGATGGCCGCGAGCTCTCTTTCGAGCCGGTCGAGCCGACTATTTGTGTCATCGGGTCGAGTATCGTTTAGAGCCGTTCTCAGCATCCTGTTTAGCAAACTTTGATAAGGAACCCCGCTGGTGTCTGAGCGTTTTTTAAGGGCGGCAAGGATGTCTTGATCAATATTGACCGTGATTTTAGTTTTCTTTGATTTGTGGGCCCTTGCCCGCATCTGCTCGGTGCCCTTGACGCGTCCCATACGAAACTGAGTCTTCCAAGACCGCAGGTGTTGAGACGGTCTAGTGGACTCCAAAGCCCATATAAATAACTAATATCAATGATTTTTTTACAATAATAATTCTAGTATCCTTTAATGTATAATAGATTAATTTTTTCTGTTAAAATGCCGATAAGTCAGCAACTTAAGGGAATAGCTCACATATGCTCGCCAAAATCTTCGGAAAGTTAGACCAATGGGTCTCAAGTGAAAACAAGGCTGCTCAAGCTGAGAGCTTTCGTCCTATTCCAAAATCGGTCTTCAAAGTTGTCGGACAGGCCGCACTTCTCGAGGCTAATTTAGAATTTGGCATTACTGCGACCGTCGACGTCGACATTCTAAATAATGCTAAGCATGAGGTGGTCGCTAAACTTAACGAGCTTTTGCTCGCCGAGGGGCTGGAGCTTGATCCCTTAAGCAATCAAATTTGGATGCCAGAGGAGACGATCTATACCAACCTTTATAAGGGCGAATGGGCAGACGCTTTTTTGGCGCAAACAGAATACATCATGGTTTCAAAGGCTATAAAGTCACCAGAAAAGAATAAAGTGCTTCTTCGCACCTACATTGCCCATCGGCCGCCAAAATTATTTTTTGATCTGTGCGAAAAGTACAAAGTTAATTTGAAATCTCTCATTGAAGGCTAAGAATGGACCGCGAGACGATTATAAAGCTTGCTACGGATAAAGCTCGACTCGATGAAGAGCGAGCCAAAGAGCCTTTTTTTGTCGAGACGATCGCATGGCTTCACTACCTAGGGCTGCTGCGTCACAGCACAATCCCCGCGCGTCGTTATCATCCGCATCTTAGAGACGTTTTAAAGGCCGGTGAGTTAGAGCCTCGTATATTTGAACTACTGCCTGCGATTATGATTTTAATCCCCGAAGCCTTGCGATTTAAAAAACGTGATATTCCTCATGACCTCGCTGAAGTAATAAGAAACATCCAGAATAAAGATGAAGAAGCAAAGCCATTTCGTGGGATCACGTGGCAAAAATACCGCCACTGGCTCACTGCTGCTGTCATGGATTTGGCACGGCGGAGACTTGATTTTCGGAAAACACCTCGTCGGCGCGCCGATGCTGCCGGATCTTTTGCCGAAATTATTCGTGACGGTCGCATCAAACTTAGTCTCACACAGAAAGATTTCGCGAAGACTTACAATGTATCACTGAAGGCTTTAAGAGATTTGGAGCAGGGAAAAACTACCGCATCGTTAAGCACAGTTATTTGCATCTTAAACGCCGTGGGGAGGACCCTTCGGGCGTAAGTCGTTATGTAATTGGGGACATGTAATTGGGGACGCCCGACTGTCCCCAATTAAGGCGAGTAAACCAGACACCTGTCCGGAATACTCGTATTATCGGAGATAGGGGGACATGGCCTCATGCGGTATATAAGTCGTTTTATCAAGCAAACATTGCCGAAAAGAGCCGTCTTTATCGGTGGTCCGAGGCAAGTAGGCAAAACGACGTTAGCTCTTTCCCTCATCGGCCCTAAGGCCGATGCCAAGCATCCGGCTTACTTGAACTGGGACCATGGCCCTTCGGCAGAAAAAATACGAAAAACCGAACTTCCACCCAAACAAAATCTATTGGTCTTTGACGAGCTCCATAAATTCAAACTTTGGAAGCACTGGATAAAGGGTGTCATTGACGTGGAGCGGGGGCATCGCCAGATTCTTGTGACT
>JBEIGW010000308.1:0-3445 GCA_040381655.1 Deltaproteobacteria bacterium | reverse complement strand
CGCTCAGCTGTTATCAACCGCAGCGATCGTATTACCGGGGACGCTATTTGCAATGTTGGCGACAAAATCCTGAAAACCCGCAAACAAATGGAGCGACGAGAAATTTTCTCGGTCATTGAATCATTCATTGAAGAACAAGTCTGAGTGCCCGACATAAAATTAAAACAAGTTCGCCGACCTACGATCGGCACCAAAACTCATAATCAAGATACTAAAGCAGGCGAACAAGCAAAAAATAATTCTAAAAAGATCTCTGGCCGCAGCGAGTCTATACTCAGAGCCCTCGGTAAAGTGGTTCGTGACTTTCGTTACGGACTATAGGGCTTACGGCAATGAAGCTTGTTCTCTACAGTGGCTACGCCGAGGCTAATGAACCAATCGATCGGGCCGCACTTCGCTTGACTGGCAAGAAAAACCCACGATTTGTTTTTATCCCATCAGCCAATCACGTTCCAGAATTTGAATATGAGTACGTCAAAGAGACCTATGGGGCCCTGGGTGTAACAAATATTGTACAGCTTAATCTCGATCGCCCATATTCTCTGACGGATGCCGAAAAAATCATAAAGTCAGCGGATATCATCTACCTTAGTGGTGGCAATACGTTTTACTTTTTAAAATCCATCCGCCGAAATCATTTCGATAGGCTTCTGTTGAAGTTTGTTCACAACGGTGGAGTCTTAGCAGGACTATCTGCAGGAGCTATCATTATGACGCCGTCAATTGCCACTGCAAGCTATCCAAAATTTGATCGCGATGAAAACACGGTTGGGATACGTAATTTTGACGCGCTAGACCTCGTGAATTTTGAATTCTTCCCCCACTACAATCACGAGCCGGAATATGCCCGTGAACTGCGAAAACAAAGCACCCTCATTAAACGTCCTATTTACGGCGTTAGTGACGGCGGTGGGATCATCGTTGAAAATGACCGTCTTAGTTTTTTCGGCAATGTTTGGGGACATGTAGACGGTAAGCAATTTGAAGTTCACATTCCATCCCCTAAAAAACGGTCGAAAAAACGCTGATATTATAGCGATTTAGAGCGATAATCGGCACACTTAGACTTCAACTTGCACGTTCCTTGAACAATAGGTATACCCACGACCTAATCCGGCAAGAAATTCGGCACTTTAAACACCTTATTTGTGACCGGATGGCTGCAAACGATTTTGGAGATCACGGTATGCGAGCTGATGTTGAGCTACTTGCGCCAGCGGGTAATCTCGAAAAATTAAAGACCGTCCTTAAGTACGGAGCCGATGCCGCTTACCTTGGTGGTAAAGCGTTCAACCTACGCGCCGGCTCGTCAAATTTTTCCATGGATTCTTTGCGCGAGGGTGTTGCCTATGCCCATGGGCTTGGCAAGCGGGTTTACGTTACGCTCAATATTATTGCCCATAATCGTGATGTTAAAGGGCTTCCTAATTTCATCAAGTTTCTCGAAGAGGTTAATGTCGACGCTGTAATCGTTGCCGATATCGGGATCATGTCCCTTGTCCGAGAACACTCCTCCTTGCCTATTCACGTATCGACCCAGGCGTCTACCGCTAATTGGATGACAGCTAAGGCTTTCAAAGACATGGGTGCAAAGCGTGTCGTCTTGGCCCGGGAACTCGGTCTCGACGAGATTAAATCCATAAAAGACAAGGTTCCCGAACTTGAGTTGGAAGTGTTTGTACACGGAGCCATGTGCATGACGTATTCTGGACGTTGCACCATGTCTAGCTATATGACACAGCGCGATTCCAACCACGGCATGTGTGCTAACAGTTGCAGGTGGAAATACGCCTTGGTCGAGGAAAAACGCCCTGGCGTCTATTATCCAGTTTACGAGGATGACACAGGCAACTACCTTTATAATTCAAAAGATCTCTGTACGATTGATTTCTTGGATAAGATCATTGAAGCTGGGGTTTCAGGCCTCAAAATTGAAGGACGTAACCGTGGCATTCTGTACGGCGCTACCACAGTCAACGCCTACCGAGCAGCCCTTGATAGTTATATTCATGGTGATTTCAAAGTTACAGATGACTGTATTAATGAACTTGAAACCTACCGTCACCGGGGCTATACGACTGGGTTTTTCTTTGGCAAACTAGACCGCCACGCTCAAAGACTGGATGGTAAAAGTGATGAGAACTACGTCTTAGCTGGCGTGGTCAAGGATGTTATTGGGCCAGGTCATTACTTGATAACCGCTCGCAATAAGTTCTTAGCAGATCAGGAACTAGAGGCTGTTAGGCCAGGCGTTCTATCAAAAACAAGAATAAAAGCCGTCAATCTGACCAACCCTCAAAATAATAGTCTGTCTCCGGATACAAAGCCCGGCTATGACTACTTGGTTACACTCGATGCGCCGCTCCAGCATGGCGACCTACTGAGGGTTCGAAGTAGCGAGCACGATCTGGAAGAGAATTGATTCGATGATCTTTATAGTATTTTGGTTGCCTTAAGCAGGGCAACGATAATACCCATAATTGACTCACCTGCAATAATACCGCTGGCTACAGGTACGATATAGCTAGTCGCTTGCTTGGCTTTTGCCTTATCGAGAGCCAGTGCAATCAAAGCACCAATAAACATCCCAAGACTATTGAAGAACGGAATGACCATCGCAAGACCAAGCCCCGTCGCAGACGGTACAAACTTCCTTTCGTTTTCCGGCATCACTCGCTCGAAAACAGGCAAAAAGATCCCGAGAAGTCCACCAATGATGATCCCCCACCGGGCCGTCTCATGAAGGGCACCAACACCATTTGCAAGAAGATCCGCCACGGCTTTCCACGTTAGGGCAGCTGGTGCAGGCCACTGGTCAGTACCCAATGACGAAGCATCCGGCACCAAAAGATAAAAGGCGGGTACAACCACGAGCGTGCCCGCAAAAATTCCAAGAAACTGTGCGATAAACTGCTTGCGGGGGTTTGCACCAAGCAAGTATCCGCTCTTTAAATCAACCAAAAGATCGGCCGCTGATCCTGCAGCCCCTGCCGTTACAGCTGCCGTCATCAAGTTAGCCGAAACGTTATTAGGCGCTAATGCGCCAAACGATAATTGGGTCACCTTTCCCATTGCGCCAATGGGCGTGATGTCAGACTCTCCAGTTGCGCGACAGGCGACGATTCCCAGGAAAAACGTCAAAAAGACTGCCAATAGCCCCATCCAAATTGTGGTATCGAAATAAAGATATAATACACTGATGCAGCCAGCACCAGACACCAGACAGCCTAGCACAAACCATGACGCGGGAACCTCAATCTGTTCCATCGGATCAGCCTCGTCTCGATGACTTTTCGACAAGACCTTCGTCACCCCAGACAAAGCCCTTACCACTGTGCGCCACTGCATCGCAAAAGCCGTCAAACCACTCGTTACCATTAACGAGGCACCCGCCCAGGTACTCCAGCGAGCTATCGGTCCGTAGCCGAGGTTCTCGCCACTAATT
>JBEIGW010000307.1:0-3446 GCA_040381655.1 Deltaproteobacteria bacterium | reverse complement strand
GTGTCGCTATTTGCCCAACCCTCGCCGTCGATTGTTTTTTTTGTTGTTTGCTCGCGATTTACGCCAAAAATCACTTTACAAAGATCACTCCATCCGTAACCAATCGTTAAGGTTGAGCGCAAAGCCACGCCGTTTTTCACGTCGCCGATTTGGCTTCGCCGCGCCGCGAGCGGGGCTGTAACGGTCTGCGCAAAACCGGCCTTCCAATCAAACATGCCATGCCACACATCAAGACCAAGCCGTCCCTCGGGAACGCCCGAACCAAAGACATCGAGCATTGCTGGATCGCGGTAATCGTAAACACTTGTAGCATTGCCTGACCGCACGGCAGTGATGGCCTGTATCTGAGGCTTCCAATCAACTGAAATATCCTGGGTTAGGATGGTGTAGCGAACCGTCATCATTGGATCGCCCCAACCACTTCGCTCGTAGGAGTCTCGTTTATTAACGATGTAAGGAGCCGTCAGAGTGGAGAACAGTCGATTTGAAAACGTATGACCTACTGAAATTGTCGTCGTATTACGCGCGTCAGGAGCAAGCTGAAAACTTTCACGACCTCCAGTGTCGAGAAGCGTAAAGCCCTCACTGCGGGCAAATCCTGCATAGATTTTAAAATTTTCCCAAGGGTAGAGAATTAACGGATCATCTCCACCACTGCCGCATGAAGCGCATGCCAACGCCCTTGGACTAATTAGGGATAACAGCATCACAATGCCTGCGACCAACAGCCGAACCATCATGACATCTCCTTAAATCAGCCTATAAACTAGCGAACATCGACCCATGTGGTCCAAACGTCCTCGCGCCCGTTGATCGTGGCCACAACGCGAATGCGCCATTGACCTTGCATGGTGAAAATCAAATTATCAAACGTCAGGCGACCAGCGTCACCCTCTGTGGCGTGCACGACTGGCAGATTATTGCCAGTACCATGCCCATGCTGCGGCATATCGGCGATCAATTCAACGCCCGTGAGATTTGCAGGTACATGACCGTCAACGGTACGAATAAAAATCACGCCAGTCATGGGCAAAATTTCTTCATCACTAAAACGGGGTGATTCAGCCCATCTAACTTCTGCGCGCCAACGACGCAAATCCGACGGCTGCAGCGCCGCACCATCTTGCGGCGCAAGCATCAGGCCATCGGCAACGGCGTCGTTTTGCCTAGGAGTCGGGGTACCATTGTTTTTTCCGCAGCCAAATACGCCAAACAGAAAGAGCACAACGACGCTGATTCTTAGTCCAAACATAAATTTCCCTTTGCCCTAAACTCTCTAAAGACTAAAACCGGCGACGTCCTACTCAACATCAAGCTCAAACGCCCCTGCATCACCATCATTTAATTCTATTCGAACTTCCCAAAGACCACGCATGGTGAAATTTACTTTGGTAACTACACGGCATCCTTCACTCGTCGCTCCAAGTTGCACAGCGGAAGATCCATGACCATGCTCGGGCATCCAAAGCTTAACTTTGGTGATCGCATCCACGGTCTCTCCGCAGATGACGAAATCTGTGGTCTTTTGAGTCACCTGGTCCGCAGCAGTTTCAAGGGTAAGGACTTTGCCACCGCGAGTGGACATTGAAAACTCGGCAGCCTTCGCAGTTGCACCCTGCAATCCGACAAAAATCCCTAAGGCTGCAAAAAAATTCGTTTTTAGATATTGTTTCATTTTTAGAACCTCCACTTTTCTCTCCAAGCATGACTGCCCCAAGATACACCCCGCTGACACACATTCCAACCGGAAATGGACGATGAGGTCCAGGCGGTGTCCATCAGTTTTAGTTGAAGGGGCCAATAATCTAATGAATTTAATAAAAAACTATCTATGTCATGAGCCATAACGGTCAAGATCAGCCAAAAGACAAGGTCTTTGAATTTTTTTCCTGTTGTCAACGAGGAGCATCGGCTCCCTTGAATTTAAATTCGGCAAGTTGCTGCTTCAACATCTTGGCTGCCAAAGCATACCCACCATCAATACCATCGACAAAATGGGCATGATCTTGTCCAGGAGTGAAGATTAAACATGTCATGATCGCTGCGCTCGAGCGATGAATACCAAACACTAATTTTCCCTCTGCCCTTTGCGCCTCCAGATAACGCTGCAAACGACCCTCTTGGTCTGCCGTAGAGTCGATAACCATTTTCAGGCTACCGTCAAATTTACGAAAGTCGGCATTCTCTACAACCTCTCGACGATATTTACCCCATCTCACACCAAGCAATTTGAGGTCGAAGTTGAATGCCAATGTCCCCACTACACTTGTCAATGCAAGCTTTAAGGAACCAAAAAAGTAGGAGAATTGATCTCGACTTTTTGCTACTACCATGGCTTCCCCCCGCAGCTTTGCTGGGTTAGTGGTAAGTTCAAGGGCCTTTTCCATAAGAGGATGATAATCGGAAACCTTGCCGTATATACGGTCGATCTCCTGAATCAGATCTCGATATACACGATTGTGACCTTCGCCAGTTGCTGCCGTACTTAGAGCAATGAACGCCAGCTTAAAGTCCTTTCTTGCTCTCACTGGGCGCCATCGACACTCAAATCCCGTGAAATCCCCAGCCGTCTCCCCCTCTTCACTGATCATGTACGGCGTCGCCATTTCAGGATCTTTTAGTGCAGACTCGGCCCAGCCCCAACCAAATCCAGAGAAACTAGCTTGGTTGATTCTCTCGCTATGTCTGTATTTACAAACGCCAAGACGAAGATCACGCTTTAAGATGTCACCGGCAGGTATTAGGCCCACCCGCAGTTGGAGGCCAAATGCTTCCGCGGCAAGTTTTCTTGAAGAACGAAGCGCCGATTTAGCTCCCTCAACCATATGGGGAGGAACTGCTAAGGTCGCACCATCCCCTCCAAAAATGAAGGGGATCTCACAACTTCTATCAACATTGATGACGGCCATGATCATCGCGGCTGCCACGGTATTCACATCCTTGTAACGCCCAGCCTCAATGGCAGCTGTAGAACCCGCGATATCAGCGATAACCACCGACCAGTCCTCGGGCAAAGACGCATGCAAGGTGCCGTCGCTTGCCTCGTTAAAGCTAGCAAAAGGCTCGAGAGCTTGATAAAAAAATCGCGTACCCATCAACTGCCACCTATAGAAAAAACAGTGAGCTGTAGTGGGCTGAATAGATAAATGCAGCCAAGCTAAAAATCAGTAAGCAGCTACAACCATAAGCATCTATTCTATCTTATCGTCCTTTACAGAAAGCAACAATTGATAAAGCTCTGACCTCGAAATCCCAAGTCCACCCAGTTCCTTTAATAAATCCTTGAGGGTCCGACCTGCCGCAAACCCCCGGACTGCCGCTACCCGAGCTTGGTTCAACAACTGCTCGTTGCTCTCTTCTGAGTCTTCAGAGACAGCCCGACCAACATTCACCATAACCACCGCCTCACCTTTGAGCACACTGTGCCCTTGCAGCCAGCTGATAGC
>JBEIGW010000306.1:0-3451 GCA_040381655.1 Deltaproteobacteria bacterium | reverse complement strand
GGTGGTTTTTGATAAATATTACAACTTTGGAACGCTTGCTATGGCAGAAGCAGCATGCTTGGCAGCCAACTGGCGTTACCGAAACCTGCTAGGAATAGATGACGCGGGTAAGCATGGGTACGGGTTGGGTCGGTCATTACTGTCGGAAGAATGCTTAGAGGACCTCCTGCCACTGATCGACCACCCCGCCTATGGTGACTGGGTTTTGCTAGCCTTATGCCAATGGCTTAAAGCTTACCCATCTGGAGATACCGATGACAACGGCGTTGTCAAAGAGTTGCGTAGCAGCGCCCCCAAGCTAATAGCCGAGCTAAACAATCGGCGAGATACACCAAAAACCAAGATGCCTGAAACCGAGTTTATGGATTTCAAAATCTCGGCGGCTTTACTAGCTGAGGACGTCGCTTTTATATCGACTGTCAAGCCACCACCAGAAAAAAACCTCAACGACGTATTAACAAAATTCATAGTCATCCGCAGCGACCGAAGCACCTTGAATATTCCAGTCTTAAGACAGCAATTTTCGAGCCTGGACGAGACGGAGCAAAGCGAATTTCTTTGGCAAACGATTGATGCCAATGAAGACGTCATCGCAAAACTGAACCTAAGTATTGAATTTCTCCGAGATGCTAAGGGCCCCATTCGCGACAAACTACTATATTTCATTGAAAACATATCTGAGAGTCAATTTATTGAATCAGCACGAAAAGAAACGAACGCAGCGTCCGCCGTCATTCTTTTTGATCTATTCTTGGCGCCGGATTATCACCTAAATACGTTTGAGTTACTGCGTATAGGGGTTCATGCGAACAGGCTTAAAAATCTTCCTGATTGCGAGATATTCAAACGAAAGCTACTAAGTCGCACCATGGACGTATTAAGGACTGAGTATCCTACTCCGGAATCTTTACTGTCTCTCATGTCATCAACCGACTACC
Organism: Deltaproteobacteria bacterium; assembly: GCA_040381655.1. Classification (GTDB taxonomy): domain Bacteria; phylum Bdellovibrionota_B; class Oligoflexia; order Oligoflexales; family RGVZ01; genus CAMDKS01. The sequence continues at coordinate 2,513 of JBEIGW010000306.1, read as the reverse complement.
ATATAAAGAAGTGGTTTACTGAAGCCTTGATCGAGAGAGCTTGTGAATTAGGTGAATTTGACACGATCGGAAGTCTTGCAATAAGCCCGGGCATTCGCCGGCACATGTCACAAATGTTTCGAGACTTTGACTCATCGTTTGTCGAGAAAACAGTACCGGCACTGATGTCATTTTCCGCTAAAATAACGAACGATGAAGACCCTGAAACCCTAAAAACGCTCAGGGAAACTTGGATTGCCGATCTACTTCGGAGCGACAAAAAAGCTGACGTCCTATCGGGCCTCGCTGGCTTGTATGCTAGATCGTCGATAGGCAGACGACCTCTCATTGGTCTCGCTGGTGATAGGGTGTTTGAGCTCGCGGGGATTTTGGAGTTTCAAGGCCTTAATTTTTGGGAACACCCGAGTCAGGTTATTTCTGATGCGATGACCTTTGATGGGTTTCGTCTGCTGAATTGGACATTCATGACCCTAAAGCAACTTCCAAATCATAGGTTTGAATCATTTGTCACTGAAATGGCTGACCTGGTCACAAGCCACATACCTAAAGAAGGCCCTGACGTCCTCGACGCATACATCCGAATCTCAGAAGATCTGCAGTCGAGGGCAAGTAACTTAGGCCCCGCCACATCGAAACGGATTGCCGACGCTATTAGTAGTGATCTCAGCTCTCTTATAAAAAAACTGAAAAGTACCGGGCATTGGTCGCCGAATGAATCACGGGACAAAGAGACGAACCAAATCATTAGCGAGATTTTGGAAACTTGTGCACGCTTGCAAGCGGACGCAAATCAGGATCCCTCGGCTTCCGAGGACAAACATGCTGATGATAACTCGGACACAATGAAGGAGCAGCAGGCCGAGATTGCAGCTCAGGTTCAGGCAAGCGCGCACGCCGCCTTAGAAATTGGCAATCAAATGGCTGTCATGGCCAAATACCAGGCTGACATGACGGCGCTCATGGCACGAACGGATTTATCGCCCCTTGAACGAGCGGAAGCTATGCAGAAACTCGCAGCTGAGCTACAAAAGAAGATGTCATAAACGAGCCTCTATCTCACATATTTGCCTAAATTATAGACAGATGGTTAAATATTAGGCCAAATATCATGGCTCAAGGGATCTATGGTGTTGCTGCCCCAGGACCTGGATAGTAGGATCGGGTGCGTTAAGCCTCTAGACTGTGAACGACGCCCTTGAACCCTTTGAAGGTCATGGAGTTTAGCCATAATGGCTGACACCACCAGCATAGCAAAATCTACTGAATCAGTGCGAGCGCCGTTTGCGCATCTGCACGTTCACACGGAATACTCTCTCATCGACGGCACCATTCGTACTGGACAACTCGTTAAGAAGGCAAAGCAGTGGGGACATTCAGCCATCGCGATGACTGACTCCGGCAATCTGTTCGGGGCCGTGGAGTTTTACAGTAAAGCTAAAGCAGAAGGCATCAAAGCCATTATCGGCAGTGAGATCTACTTTGAAGGGCATAAGCCCACGCTAGAGCTTGCTGAGGACGAAAAGCTAGGCTTCCCTACGGTTGGTGCATTTCACCTAGTCCTCTTGTGCAAGGACAACCAAGGCTACAAAAACCTTTGTAAGATTGTGAGTGCCGGCTACACGGACGGCCTTAAAGACGTGCCTATCGTCAAGGAAGCGCACCTTCAAAAGTGGCACGGGCACATGATTGCTCTTTCTGGGGATCAGCGTAGCGAGCTGGCGTTTCTCATACTGCGGCTCAGAAAAATTCAACCTGATGGCCCACTCAATCTCGACTCCGCCCATCCTGACGCCCAACGCGTCATCCAAGCAATCAAGACGCATATTGATTCAATTCATGGTTATGTTGGTCAAGGGCATTACTACCTAGAGTTAATCGACAATGGGCTCTCTGGACAGCGAGAGCTTATGGCCGATACGGCCGCCGTGGCCCGACATTTTAATTTACCGATTGTCGCAACGGCCGATGCCCATTACGTGGATCCATCATTTGCCAAAGCGCAAAGCGTCTTTGTTGCGATTAAGGCTGGCGTCACGTTGAAAGAACTTCGTGGCCGCAATAAGCGTGCCCGTTTTCATCTCCTAAACAATGACGAATTTCTTGAGATTTATAAGGACTACCCTGAGGCGATAGCGAATACTCTAACCATCGCCGATGCATGCAATGTCTCATTTGAATTCGGAAAATATTACCTCCCAAAATTTCCTGCACCTGATGGTCTTGATGAGGCCAGCTACCTGCAAAAGATCTCAAAAGAGATGCTAGAAGAGCGGCTTGAGGCTTTATCCAAAATCTACGGGCCAAGTTTTGATGACAAACGAAAAAACGAATATCGTCAGCGCCTTGATTATGAAGTTTCTGTCATTCAGAAAATGGGCTTTCCCGGTTACTTCCTGATCGTTCAAGACTTCATAAACTGGGCCAAAAATAACGGAATCCCTGTAGGGCCTGGCCGGGGATCGGGTGCTGGCTCTCTGGTCGCGTACGCTTTGCGCATCACAGATCTTGACCCC
>JBEIGW010000305.1:0-3452 GCA_040381655.1 Deltaproteobacteria bacterium | reverse complement strand
TGTGAGCGTTGGTTTCCTGTTTGACAACCCCAATTAAATTGCCTGAATTCTAATATTTATTAATATTTCGATTTGTTTGAAAAATATGCTGTAATTAACTTATAAATTAAATTTAGACGGTTATTTCAATCAAAAAGCCTTTGGAGGCCTTGTGTCTGTTTGAAATATATGCAAAAGTTAGCTTTATATGACAATTTCTGAAAATATTTCAATCAGGGAGCTGATGTCCAAGCTTGAGTGGGATAGACCCTATAGCACTCAAGACTTGGAGGCTATGGGCTTGCCTGCCACAAGTGCAGCTCGTCTAGCTGAATCGGGATGGCTGAAACGCCTTGGCCGAGGTGTCTATAAGGTTCCGAACGGGACGCTGGATAGGGACAAGGTGATGGCGTTTTTGGTTTCCAAGCTAGGTGGTATTCATGTTGGCGGAAAGACTGCGCTGGCGTGGCGTGGGGTGCGGCATAACGTAGCCCAAAGGGAGCGTATCCACTTGTGGGGTACTAAGGCTTTACGTATGCCTGATTGGCTGCCATTGTTTTTTGAGGCTACGTATCAGTCAACTCAGATCTTTGATGATGAGCTAGCTGAGGGTTTTGGGTTGGCTCCTCTTCCGGGTGGTCATCCGAAAGTTTTGGTCTCTGTTCCGGAGCGAGCATTGCTTGAACTTTTTAGCGATACGGGAAAACTTCAATCGTTTGAAGAAACAGCAAATCTTGTGGATGGGGTACGAAATCTACGACTGGATGTTCTAGATACGCTATTGGCACATACAAGGCGGGTTAAGGTTGCTAGGCTGGCGAAAATGTTTGCAGAAGATTTGGATCTGCCATGGCAAAGCATAGCCAGAAAACATAGTGATCGATTGGGTAGTTCAAGCCGATGGGTTGCTGTAACGCGTGATAAGAAAACACTGAGCCTAAATAAATGAATCCAATGTATGTACAGACGGTAAATCTACTTTTAGACGTTGTTCCGTCTGTTTTTAAAGCTCCCTTTTTTGCGATGAAGGGAGGTACGGCGATCAATCTGTTTGTGCAAGATATGCCGCGCTTATCTGTCGATATTGATGTGGTCTATTGTGACCATACAGTGGATAGGGAAGAGGCGTTGCGGCAGATTTCGCACGAGTTAAACCGGATTAGCGCTGAGGTTTTGGCTATGGGGTTTGAAGCAGATTTTAGAAAAACTAAAGGTGAAGACGAGGTAAAGATTATTGTTTCGAGTCCAGAAACTCAGGTCAAGATTGAGGTGAATTTTGTATTTCGGGGTACTGTACTTCCTGTGCAGATGCTTTCTTTATCGAAGAGTTCTCAAGAGCTTTTTTCTAAAAATATTGATATCCCATCTTTAGCTGTGTCAGAGCTTTATGGGAGCAAGCTGGTAGCGGCTCTTGATAGGCAGCATCCGAGAGATTTATTCGACGTGATGAAAATGTATGAGACGCATGGGTTGACGTCGGAGATTATTAATTGCTTTGTTATCTATTTGGCTGGGCACAATCGGCCAGTACATGAGGTGCTTTTCGCTAATCGGCAACCGATAGCTGAGATCTTTCGTAATGAATTTTCCGGAATGACGTATGAGGAAGTTTCTGTTGAAGAGCTAGAAGCTGTTCGATCAACATTGATGGAAGAACTTCCTAAGGCTTTGACGAAAGGGCATAAAGATTTTTTGCTGTCGCTAGTACAAGGGACACCAGATTGGGGGAGGTTGCCCTATGATCACTTAAGCGATCTTCCGGCGTTGAAATGGAAATTACAAAATTTGGAAAAACTGAAGACGAAAGATCTAAATAGATTTAACTTTCAATATGCTGAATTAGTACGACTTTTTGGGTAATGTGATTATTGGTGAAAAAATTGTGAGATGTCTGCTAACCTAGGTAAAATTTTATTACGGTTTGATTGAGCTTAGATTCAAACCCTCCCCATCAACATCGCCTCCGCGCGCTCACTCATCAAGCACACGACTTTGTACTGAGCTCTGGTGAATCCTACAAAGAGCTTGCGTAGTTCTCTCTTGCAGTTCTTCAAAATCCACCTCACACAGTACGACTACTGGAGCTAACTGGCCTTGGGTGAGTAGATCGTTTGCGCAATTAACGATGGCGCTCTCGGTATCGGATGGGGTGGGTGCGAGGCCCATCCATTACTAAAATGTCGGTACTTATTGATTTTTTCCGACTTTTTAGTAATATCCGGCCATGGAATCCGCCCCTAAACGCCCCGCACTAGAGCTGGCTCTCAGCCAAAGGATCGTCCGTGCGCGATCACTTGCCAAGGTTGGCCTGTCAGGCGCGACCCTTCGTAACCGTCCGGTAAACACCGTCGTGACTTAATCGAAGCCTTTTGCTAGTTAGCGTCGAGAAATCGACTCGGGTGGAGATGAAGGTGCATCACTCATCTATACGTGCCCATTTAAAATACGTGGGCACGTAGACTCTCAGATCTCTTTTACTAACGCTAGACGGTGTTTATCGGGCGGTTACGGCGCGAAGGAAGCAGCCGTCGAATTTGGGCGCTCGAGCGGCGGGGTGCCTAGAGGGCCCGATGCCGTAAGCTCGATGGCGTAACGGGGACGGAATGCCTGCCGGGTTACCTTTGCCGCATTCACGCGATCCAGTCGGTAGCTGCGGGATTCGCCGGTGTCTGCCGTCACGCCAAACAACAGCAGGTTACCGGCGCTCGTTCGGCGAACCGAGTAAGGCTCGATCGTCGGTGATGTGCGCTCGCCGCTGATTTTGGTGTAGTCCAACTGCACGCATAGGCGGTTGGCCGCAGCAAAGCGGATCGGCTCCAGTGGGCCAGCTTCTGCGCCCCACGGCTGAATCATCGGAGGCAATCGCCAGGTGGTGTCCAACGTGTCGCGTCCGAAGGCTGCATTCGGGACAGCAGAAAATACCGGAGCACTAATGGTCTCGTTCAACCAATCGAAGACTTCCGGAAGCTCCTGCCAAAATTCATCAAAGGGTGGGCAGGTCGGCAGTTGATGGGCAAGCATTTGCTCCCATTCCACCTCGATGGCAGCCCGTTCGGGGCGGTCCGCAAGCGCATCATAGGTGGGCATCGGAATGCCCTTGAATTCGCACTTGCGGGCGAGCGTGCTCCGGACGACAGCACGGTTCGGCTGGAGGTCTTGTCGGCGGTAAAGGTGCACCACGTCGTACAGGTCGCGCGGACGCTGACGCTCTGCCAGTGCTCGCATCTTCTCCGCGAATACTTCTTCGAAAGAGTAGCTAAGTACATTGATACCGCCAGCCGGACGGTCAGTGTATGGGTGGTGGACCGGTGTCAGCACCAGCACCTCGTCTGCTGCCAGGTCGAGCTTAATGCGAGGTGGATCGCCTGCGCGGCCGAGTGGGCCGCGGTAGCCGACGCGACCTTGTGCCGACTGACTGCCACGCGGATTGGTGAAAACCTCAAACTTTCGTGTCTCTGGCGGAAGTTGTAGGC
>JBEIGW010000304.1:0-3469 GCA_040381655.1 Deltaproteobacteria bacterium | reverse complement strand
GGACTTTTTAAAATTCCAAGATGTTGCAGATGATCTAGATAAACTTCTTATCGGCAGCTCATTTAATTCAAGGCCTTTACTTCGCGAGTATATTGATACCCACGAAGCAGAGGTGCAAGAAAATGATTTGATGCATGATATTCTCGTGTCACCGGTGACCGGCGTGCCACGGATCGGCGTAGAAGGGGAAGCAGGAACCGGAAAAACGGTTTTGGCGATGACTTTGGCGCGTCACTTTAGGGACGCCGGTCAGAGTGTGCTTTTTCTGGTGAGTAGCCCACTACTTGCCGCCCAGGTTTACTCGGAACTTGGCGGGGGCGTTGATGTTAGAGGTATTCAGGAACTTTCAAGTTCTCTTGGTGTCAGTTTACTTGTGACCCCATCAGATTGGGACAAGACCCCAAAAGACTACGTTCAGCTTGAGGCGCCAGAGAGGCTTCGAAAAGCTATCATGGCAGCAGGCAAGCGCTACGACGTATTAATCGTCGATGAGGCTCAAGATATTCAGCCCTACTGGTGGGTTGCGCTCGAAGAGTTGCTGCGGGACAAAGCAGTATCAAAGCTCTATACGTTTTTTGATAGAGCCCAAGGAGTCTTTGGTGGGGGTGAAACCAATGGTTCGTCCTATAGACCAGAAGATACGTTACCTGTGCCTTTAAACTATATGAGGCTATCGCGAAACTATCGTAACACGCGGCAAATCAGCGAATTCTCGCGTGGATTTAGGCGAGCCTCACAGTCGCATATGCCGGCATCAAGTGACCGCGAGGGTTACATGCCCGTGGTCATTCGCTACACTGATGCTGAAGACGCAAAAAAGAAGATATCAGAGCTTCTCCGCGAACTGACCGATGAACGCGGAGTCCGAGAAGACGAAATTATGCTGCTTTCAGGCCGAGCGCCGGAAAACAAGGACAGTGTTTTATCGGGAGTCGAGACAATTTCCGGCCTTAAGATAGCCAAGTTAACCGGTGAGAGGCTGCGGGGGCAAAATCCGTTAAAAGCTGGGGAAGTGGGCATTGCAACGGTTGCGGCATTTAAAGGTCTGGATGCTAAAGTGGTGATTGCATTTAATCTAAGTGAATATAATCTTGCGCCGGACCATCCGATCATGTCTAGCTTGATATACGTAGCGTTAACCCGTGCAAAACATATGCTGTACGTACTGGTTAAGGACGGTGATTCAAAATCGGAGGCCTTTGACCGCATCACTAAGGGTGTTCGCCGTGGTGCAGCCATGGTTCTAAATGCTGAGGAGCGGGCTGGTGAACGATCTGGAACCGTCGTTCATTACAATCCCGAAAGAGCAGGCGTTATCGCTTTGGACTCTGCATCAGACGAACAGACTCAAACAGTACTAATGTTTGGACCAGATCTGAAGAGATCTGGTATTTCAGATTTGAAGCGCGATGATAAACTCGTTTTCCGCGTCAGGAGTGAGGGCGGAGTGTCTTTTGCTGTAGACCTAAGACGCGATGAGCAGTGATCTGAGACGGGTCTTTACGTGAGACCGATCTCCCTTAATCGCTCCATGAGGTAATCACCGGCGGTGATGTCTCGGTAACGTTTTTCCCCGTTCTGTCTCTTGATGCACGAGGCCAAAGGATTGAGACTTGCCTCGCCGCGTGGATGCACGAAAAAAGGCATAGAAAATCGACGTTCTCGACTGTTGTCGGGGTTGACGACGCGATGCGTTGTAGACCGTAAGACGCCGTTGGTAAGATTTTGAATCATGTCGCCCGTATCACAGACGATTTGCCCGCGCAAAGCATGCACCGGACGCCATTTGCCGTCGCGCTGGAGTAATTCCAGTCCGCCGGCCGTCGCCTCGCAAAGTAGCGTGATTAGATTGATATCTTCGTGGGCTCCTGCGCGAATACTAGCTGGATTGGCGTCGGCGGCAATCGGCGGGTAGTGGATAATTCGAAGGATGGAATCACCGTCAGTCGCAATGCTCGTGAAGCGGTCCTTGGACTCGCCAATGTAAAGAGCGCAAGCCTCTAAAAGGGTCATCGCGCATGTCTCTAGCTGCCTAAATAACTCAAGAAAGATCGTTTTAAACTCAGGTATCTCAGAGGGCCAAAAGTTCGCAGGATAAACAGTTGAAAGTCGGTGGCCTGGTGCGAGTTCACGACCTACGTGCCAAAACTCCTTCAAATCCCCCGCCTTACTATCTTTGGCGTGCTCTCGACCAAAGCTCGTGTAACCCCTCTGGCCTTTGAGCTTTAGGTCTTCGTATTTTGATTTTTTGGTCTCTGGGAGTTCGTAGAACTCGTGAGCCACCGCGTAAGCTTTATCAATCAGCTTCATATCAACGCCGTGCTCTTCAACTGAGAAAAAACCCAGATCTGTTAAAGCCTGACCGATGATCGAAATAAAGCGTTCTTTGTCAGCAGTATTACCATGAGTGAAGGACTTCAAACTTACGACTGGAATGGACTGCTGAGTACTCATGGTCTTATCTCCATATCATCAGTGGTGCGCGTTCTTCTGACGTTCCTGTTGGTCTTTCCAAGCTAAAATGGCCTCAGCGGCAAGTTGTGGCGCCTTAAACGGATAGCGGTCCTCTAACACAACAACCGATGAAACAGCAATCTTGGGATTAGATACTGGATAAAATCCAATGAATAGGCTGGTGAGACCTGCCGGTGTTCGTCCGGTTAAGGTGCCAGTTTTTCCAGCTACTTCGTTAAGAAGAGTTCGATAACGGCCTTTCTTAAATGCTTGCGTCGCCGTGCCCCCGTGAACCGTGCTTCTCATGACATCCATAAGTCTATTTGCAGTGTCTGGACTGTAGATAGGGGTCTCGGTCATGGTGACGTCATGTTTCACATCATCAGCTAATACAGCCAGCGGTTTTGCAACACCCTTATTAGCGATCATGGCCGCCATCCAGGCTCCATGCATCGGGCTAATACCCCCATGCCCAAATCCCGCGGCAAATCGGCCGACCGTATGAGTCGTCGAGTTGGCGGCTGGCGGTGTCATCATCTTACTCGGCTCTAAGTCGATATCGATAGGCAGCGGTGACTCCCATCCGAAAAATTTTGCGTACCGCGTGATGGTCCCAATTCCCAATTGGTTAATGGCTAATTTGGCAAAGAATCCGTTACAGCTGTGTCCAAAGGCACGTCGAAGACTCATCGAACCCGATCCACGGTCGTTCATCCAGGTGGCTGTGGGCGTAATGTCTTGCCCACCACAACCTCCAGGTAGCCCAAACCTTTGATCTGTTCCGGTTGGGGTCATTTCAAGCGCAGCTGTGGTGACTACCGTTTTAAACAAAGATGCTGCCGGGAAGCGGCTATAAAGTGCGGTGTGGGTGGCGGAACCCCATTTGTTAGGGCTACGGCCCTGTGCCATGCTTAAAACTTTACCAGTCTGCACATCCACCACAACAACGCCAGCAATAGGAGAGCCTCGTTCTGCAATAAACGCCTGTAATCTGAGTTGTAAATCCGCATCAAGG
>JBEIGW010000303.1:0-3495 GCA_040381655.1 Deltaproteobacteria bacterium | reverse complement strand
CTGGATGGTCATAAAGTGTGACGTAATCCCGATCGATGTCTGAGTCAAATAGGTGCAATACTTTAGATAGCCACCCTGGTTGGTGAAAATAATCGTTTTCTAAGAAATACACCAGATCTTGATCCGGTATCGTGCTGCCATCAACATATTCGAGCGTTTGAATGATGGATGCACCCTCACCACCAGCGGAAATCTCCTTTATTGTAATAGTGGGTTTTTGATGATTTAGATATCTATAAATAAAATCACTGCGCACGTCGTCCTGATTGCCATCAAACATCACTGTAAGGGTGACCCTATCTGCCAGGGGATCTCCATTTACGGAGGCGAGAAGATTTCGAAAGCAACGCTCATAAGAAAACCAATCAGGTCTTTTTTTGTTAGGGTCCCGGCTTCGTGATTCAGCACTCACTGGGGCATGCCTATAAAAGATATGTAATTTGCGCGACATTCCAGACTCAGGTCGACTTTATGGTTTCAGCTATTTTAAAAACGTTTTCCCTCGAGAGTCCTGGATAAATCGGTAAGCAAAGTATTTGTCCAGCTGCTGAGTTCGCATTCGGAAGCAAACATTCCTTTGCTGATGGAAGATGTCGGTACATGGGAAAATTTGAAATCAATGGATAGAAGTATCGCCTTGCAAAAATTCTTTCGCCACGTAATTTCTCATAAAGTGAATCGCGTGATAAGGGAAAGCCAGGTTTAACTAGTACCGGAAAATAAGCGAAGTTTCTCTTGATTGAGCTATCGAAATCCAAGCATTCAAGTCCGTCAACGTTGTACAGCAGCTCTCTGTACATCGAGTCAATTTCTGAGCGAGCCTCCAAAATGTGATCCACATACTTGAGTTGTAGTAGACCCATCGCCGCGGATACCTCGTTCATCTTGCCATTAATGCCTACTGAGCCGACGTGGGTCTCGTCCACAAAGCCAAAGTTTCGCAAATAGTCAACACGTTGCTTCATCTCGGCAGTTGGGGACACAATCGCACCCCCTTCGAAAGTATTAAAAACTTTGGTGGCGTGAAAGCTAACGACTGACAAATCTCCGTGCCTCAGCACAGATCCGAGAGAATCTGCTACTCCGAAGCAGTGTGCCCCATCGTAAATCACCGGAATGCCGAGTCTTGCAGCAACTTGTCTAATGCCTACAACATCACATGGTTGACCGTAGCAATGTACCGCTAGGATCGCCGAGGTCTTGGGGGATGCAGCCTCGGCAATGGCCATTGGGTCTATATTGAGCGTCTTAGGGTCAATATCTACAAATACGGGTGTTAGGCCATTCCAAGCAATGGCATTTGTCGTTGCGACGAAGGAAAACGGCGTAGTGATCACCTCCCCACGAATGTCCAGCGCTTTCAGCGCAGTCACAATGGCAATGCTGGCGTTAGTAAACAAAGATACGTAAGGTACCCGCAAGTACTGCGACAGCGCCCCTTCTAACTCCTGATGGAACCTACCGCCATTGGTAAGTTTTTGGCTCGCCCAAATCGATTCGAGATAAGGAAGAAACTCTTGCAGAGGAGGTAGGAAAGGCCTAGTAACAAAAATCTCTTCATTACTCATTCTGTGATCTGGCGCCGTAAAGCGGACATGTTAACAACCCGACACGATAAGTTTCGGGCAAGCCATTATAAAAAAGTTAAGTGCACGGAAATTGCAATTAGCTAGGTGCTTTGAGTGTCAGGCCTCTAATTCAGTTATGTAGTTTATCATCTACAGGATGCTGGACATCTCAGAATAAAAGCCCTATCCGGCGGTCTAGTCAGGTAGTTTATTGACAAGATCTGCGTTGCATTCACTCTCGCCCGGCAAGTCAATTTTTATCCCAGCCTCCATTTCAAAATTACCTCATGCGAGTTATCATCCGATGCAGTTAGGAGTAAAAAATGTCATCAATATCCGAATTCATCACCAACTTTCAAACGGCCGTCGATTTTCAAGAGCCCATCGACATCACACCGGAAACATTACTCGACCAGCTTCCGGAGTGGGATTCGCTTGCGGCGCTTGGTGTCATCGTTATGTTCGATGTCGAGTACGGCATGACAATTACGGGGGATCACCTGAAAAATTGTCAAACAATTCAGGATTTATTTAATTTGCTGGGTTAGCCAATGGGACTCTCAACCCTGCAAAATGTTAGGTTCGCTGGAATGGCATCTTGCGTTCCCCGCCGCGTTATATCGAATACCCTTGATTGCCCACCATCGTTGATTTCCGAGAGAGAGCGATTAGTAAGAAATATTGGAATAGAAACGCGAAGAATTTGTCCAGAGTGGCAGTGCTTTTCAGATTTAGCGTTTGAAGCCTCGGAAAAATTATTGGCAGGCCTTGGCTGGGGCCGCGATGAGGTTGATGCGCTAATTTGCGTGACGCAATCTCCAGATTACTTGATTCCCTCAACAGCAATCATCCTGCAAGACCGCCTCAAGCTTTCAAACACGACGATCGCGTACGATGTAAACCTTGGCTGCTCAGCTTACCCCTTCGGGATCCATTTGCTTGGAAGCATGATTCAGACTGGGGCCGTTAAAAAAGCTTTACTTCTTGTCGGTGATAGATGCGCAACCATCTCAGAACCCTTGTTCTCTGATGCTGGTACGGCCACGGCGCTTGAGTTCTCCAGCGGGGCTCCGCCAATGTATTTCGATCTAAACTCCGACGGCAGCGGATACAAAGCGATAATTCTTCCGGTTGGGGGGCACCGAGAGCCCTTTCAAATGCGACATGCAATTCCTACCGAGGATGAAAGCGGTAGTTTGCAGTGGCCAGCCGCGTTGGTTCTAGATGGGCCTGCAGTACTCAGCTTTTCTACGCAGTGCGTTCCACCAAGTGTGGAACGTACCCTCAAATATGCAGGGATGAGCTCCGAAGATATTGATTTTTTTGTGTTTCATCAGGCAAACAAAATGATCAATGAAACGATTCGGAAAAAGTTGCGCCTACCAGTGGAAAAAGTTCCCAGCACATTAAAAGACTTTGGCAACACAAGCGGTGCTTCGATACCTGTAACAATTACGGCTAGGCTTCGTAGTGAACTTCAGGCTGGCCGAAAAGCTCTGTTGCTGGGGGGCTTCGGAATTGGGCTCTCATGGGGTCAGTGCGTTTTGAATATCGAGGACGCTATCTTGCCCGAGCTTATAGAGGCTTAGCCAGTAGGAACTCTTCAATATGGCCGGCGCTGGCCCTTCAGTTGTATTTGTATTCATCCACTAAAAATCTGCTCAGGTACTATCCAGAAAGGGAGACGACATGAGTATGACGATGGAAGAGGAATTCAAGCGCTGGACGGCTAAACGCAAGGCGCAACTAGTCTCAGATATCTTGCTAGGCCGAACCTCGGTCGCTGTGAGAAGCAGATTCGCGAGCTGCAGGAAGCCTATGGCGAAGCGATGCTGCAGATGCGTGTCCTAAAAAAGTATCAAAGCCTGCTGGGGGACGACGACAAATGATCGATCTAGCCCGGCAGGCTGCAGCAGACGAAGGCGTG
>JBEIGW010000302.1:0-3506 GCA_040381655.1 Deltaproteobacteria bacterium | reverse complement strand
ATCGGCTCCTGATGAGCTCCGCGAGTGTCGAGAGAGCATCCGGCCGCAAGGCGTCAGACAGCTCGAAAATATATTTCAGTTCATTGCTTATGGAAAAGCCGACTGCGGAATTTTGCTCAGACATGTCTTTTAAAAGACTCTCAATATCTCGATCAGTGGCAAAGCTTGGTTTACCGAATCGCACGCTGATCCTTCGATCACCGTCAATAACTTCACACTCTACACCCTGTCCTGGCGTCTCTGCTATGACTTTACTAAGAGGTATGTGGGTAGAATCTACGTTTGGTTTTAGCCAATTAAAAATGGCTCTAGCATGAGGATGGCTCGAATGCACAAGAGCCGAGATCAACATATTAAGCGTTTTTTCATCAACATCTTTTAATGTCCCAAGATCAGTGACCTCTACACCTCCCCCCAGTCGAACCCGCACGACTCGTGGACGACCACTGGTAAGAGTTCCTGTCTTATCAAACACCAAAACCTTCGCTTTGCGAAACATCTCCAAAGCCTCATAAGACCTAACCAGAATGCCTCTACGCGCCGCGGCACCGAGCCCCGCCACCCAGGCGACCGGTGTTGCGAGGCCAAGTGCGCATGGGCAAGCCACCACAAGTACACTGAGTGAAACCATGGCTGACTGAATTAAAGACTTTTCCAAGACGAAAAACCAAACCAAACCGGTAGCCGCAGACAACACAAAAACGGCGGGCACAAAAACGGCCGAAATTTGGTCTGCCAGCTTCTGCACAGGAGGCCTCGACATCCTGGCGTCTTCAATGAGAGCAATGATCTTTTCTATTGCCGTATCTTTTCCGATCTTGGTTACTTTCAGCCTGACGCCAGTCGCACTGGCATTGATCGCACCGGCAGGTACCAATTCTCCAACACTTCGCAGGGCTGGATGACTCTCACCCGTAATGATGGACTCATCAAAACTTATCTCACCGTCAACCACCAGACCATCAACAGCTAGCATGTCACCGGGGCGAATATATAAAAAATCACCTATCTCAATTTGGCTGACAGCTATTTCGACTGGGTGGCCTCGTTGGTCAATCTTAAAGGCCGTTTGAGGACGCAACCGAATCAAACGATCCACCTCAGCTACTGACTTTCTTCGAGCCCACTCTTCCAGCGTTTTGCCCGACAGCACAAAAAGTCCGATCATGGTTGCTGACTCAAAATATAAATGATCAGAGCCGGTCAGCATCATCGCAATAGACAAAACCCAGGCGCTTAACATACCCGTGCTCACAAGAGCATCCATGGTTACGTGTCCATGAATGGCCTGCTTGGCTGCTCTTGTGAAAAAACCCACTGCGGGGCCCATAAGAAATAGCGATGTCAAAACACATTGCACAAGTCCCGAGCTGTCAAAGTGCCAAGGCCCCATCGCCAATATCGTCACCGGAACTCCGAGGATTGCGGCCAGGACCCAATTTCCGAAAAGAGGTGCAAACTTGGTACGGGAGCCATCTGCGGCTGTATGGAGCACATCAGCAACGGACTCCATTTTGTATCCGAGTGATGCTATTAAATTGGCGACTTCCTCCAGCGTCAGCGCGCCAGAGACAACCCCGCTGGCTGTGGCATAATCAATAACGGCGCTCTCAACTTTTCGATTTTTTTGTAGTGTTGCCGTGATCTTTGCAGCGCAACCACTGCACGTCATACCAGTTATCCGAAACTTTAACGTGTCGTTCGTAATGGACAAAGATCCCTCGACTTGATGAAGCCCCAAAACTTATATTTAGGGGCGGCTTCGTGCTATCTTCATATATATGATCAGAACACTCAAAGTCTTTATTTCGTTACTATTAATTTTCGCGATGCACCGGCATTACGCGTGGACTTTTCTTGCTCAGCAATACGGGGAGAGGAGCGTGCCTCTTTGGCGGGAGGTCTTGGTCGGCTGTTTTAGCGATATATGGGTCGCTGGCATCCTCTGTTTACCATTATGGGTTATGGAATACTTCCCCACGAAAGTCGTCCTTCGTTGGCACCGGCGCTTTGCACTTTTCTTGATTTTACTTGTTGGCGCCTTAACCGCAGGACATCAATCTTATGTTGAATTCTTTAAATTCCAAATCATCCCCTTTCATGTTGGATATTTGGCGGACACGTCATTTATAAAAAGTAATAGTGGTAGTGTTTTTAATCCAGCATCGTCGATCATTTTGATGGCGGCCGCGGGTCTTGCATACTGGACGCGCAAAGCCAAACACATTGTGTCAAAGCGCCCTATTCACGTGATGCTTGCTTGCTTTGCAGTCATGATTGTGGCGTGTCATGCTCTCAACATTCGCTGGCGAGTCAACTGGTATGTGATCGAGCCACTTCAGACCAATTATGTTGAGTCGCTTTATTCAAACCTCACAAAGAAGCCAAGTCTCACAGCGATTTCTGACGACGAACGACGGTTGTTTTCAAAAATGACCGGACAAAACAACAGCCTTCATCCAAAGATACTCAAGAGCGCAGGCGGTGAATCATCCGTGGCGGCATTGCACGCGGCGGTAAAAGCTCGCTCTTATCGAAATAAGCCTGTCATTTTAGCTGTACTTTTGGCCGAGTCCCTGCGAGCTAGTGATGTCGGCCCGCGCGGAAACGATGGCGCCACACTGACGCCCACGCTAGACCGTCTACAAGTGCTTGGGACGAAATTTTCGAATGTCTATAGCACCGGCCCCGTCACTCGCGGCGGCCAAGAGGCCGTCTGGTGTGGAACACCTTCAGCAACAGACACGTCCATGATGCGTTCATTTCCTGACCTCAGCGTCAGCTGTCTACCCAAAGCCTTTCGCGACCGACCAGAATTGATATCCTTATGGACCCACGGAGGTGACGAGCGATTTGATAGTCAACTGATGTTCTGGACCCACCAAGGAGTCAATCGCTTTCTGACCAAGTCTGACTTCCCCAACGACACGGCATCAACCAGCTGGGGAATTAGTGACTACGCGTTGTTTGCGAAAACAGCCGACGTTTTCGCAGAGCTGGCTGCAACGGATGGTGTGAAGACTATTCTGTCCATGATTTTATCTGTTACCAACCACATCCCTTGGGCTCTTCCAGATGATGCGTCCATCGAAGCAAAGAATTTAATTGCTCAGCATCCGTCTCAGCGAACGATCATGTATTTCGATGATTCACTTGATATGTTTGTGGACTCGCTTAAAGAAAAAAATCTTTGGCAAGATACAGTACTCATCATCACAGGTGATCACGGCAACCTTGAACCAACTTGGCGTGATGATTACCCATCAGACCCCCTGAAGTGGGAGCGCTTGCTGTCGCACGTCTCGGTGACTCTAACGGGAGGTGTCGTGGAGCAACTGCGCCGTGACGGACAACTGCCAGCAGAAGTCAAAACGGTCTCCAGCCAAAGCCAGATCGCCGGACTTCTTCACAGCCTTGCCACAGCAAATGACCCAAAACGCGGGCCGTTGTTGCTATGGGATGCTCCGTTGTTTGTCGAAAGCCCTTGGGTCGTCGCAAGTGACCTT
>JBEIGW010000301.1:0-3539 GCA_040381655.1 Deltaproteobacteria bacterium | reverse complement strand
GCTCTAGAACAGCAAATACTTATGGAATACTCCGGCTCCGGGGGAACAAATATCCCCGACGACGTACAGTCAAACCTCGATGATTTGCGAAGTCTCGTCAAAAGATGAGGGTTCCCACACCCAGAGCGGATCGGTTTAAATGACATTCAATATTGAGTTTTTTGGCGCGGTCGGCGGTGTGACAGGAAGCCGTACACTTGTGCGCTTTGACGGGTACCAGGTTCTGGTCGATTGCGGGTTATTTCAGGGACCGAAGGATATTAAACAGAAAAATTGGGATCCACTTCTTGTGCCAGAAAATTCGGTGAATGCGGTCGTCCTCACCCATGCCCATCTAGATCACTCTGGCTTCTTACCACGATTTTTCAGACAAGGTTGGCGCGGCCCCATATACTGCAGCGCCGGGACCGCAGATCTCCTGCCTGTCATGCTACGGGATGCAGCTTACCTTGAGACGGAATTTGCAAATTACGCCAATAGAACTGGCTATTCAAACCATAAACCCGCTTTGCCTCTTTTTACAGAAGAGGACGTCGAGGTTGTCCTAAAACACATCAAGCCGTTGGAGCGGAATCAATGGATCCAACTTGCTCAAGACGTCAGTGTAAGGTTTGTTTGCGCCGGCCATATTATCGGTGCGTCCATTGTTCAGTTTTCATTAGCACATTCAAACGGCACAAAAATTCTTACATTCAGCGGGGACTTGGGCCACGAGAGAAGTTTAACCATCCGCCCTCCAGATCCGATCAGTGAAACCGACGTTTTAATTATCGAATCAACATATGGAGACCGCCTGCACATCAGAAATGATGTCGTTCACGAGTTTTCAGACGTCGCTATGCGCACTTTTAAAAGAGGCGGTATACTTGTTGTGCCGGCATTTGCTGTTGGACGAGCGCAGGAAATACTCTACATCATCAGACTCGCCGAGGATGCTGGCTTGATCCCCAAAGTTCCTGTTCTGCTAGATAGCCCCATGTCAAAAGTAGCGACCAGGGTATTCTTGGACCATCCTGAGGATCATAAGGAAGGACTAGAATTCTCGTCTGAAAATCCAGAGGCAAGATTTCTACCAGAAAAATTTGAAGCCACCATATCGAGCGATGAATCTCTCATGGCTTGCATGCGAGATGGGCCCATGATCGTCATATCGGCTGCCGGCATGTTAAATGGCGGCCGTATACTTCATCACCTCAAGGCGCGCTTGCCACACCCAGAAAACACCATACTTTTTTGCGGATACCAGGCAGAAGGCACTAAGGGACGAACTCTGCAAGATCGTCCGAACAATCTTAGTAAACTGAGAATTCATCACGTTGAGTTTCCGATTGAGGCAGAGATCGCCACCATTGGATCATTATCGGCTCATGGGGATTGGCAGGACATCACAAGCTGGCTAGGTCGTATGACAAAAATGCCAAGCCATATTTTCATCAATCATGGGGATAAGCCTGCGATGACTCAAATGATTGAGCATATCAAAAAAGTTGCTTCAAAAGCCCAAGTAAAAGCACTTTGGGGACCCGAGAACATATCTCTATTTTGAGCAGATGAAAGATACAGCTGACGTTAAACCGCGCGTTTCATTGCCACGACGCTCGGCTCCATATAAAACAGCGCACGATCTCCAAGGTCTCGTAATTTTTCATCTTCGCTCAGATCAAATTTTTTGATATCAAATGGATCAGTAATTTGCATGAGGGAACTCGAGCCAAATATAACGCGGTCAGTCTCACCAAATCTCGTACGAAGATGTTTACCAGCCATCTGGAATCGTCGCGCTTGACCCGGTACATCGCCAAGAGCGGTAGCCTTCCTGTGTCCTGGCGGCCCCATCATTCCAATCAAGGACAGTCCGCTTGAAACACCGATATCGATGCTAATTTGAAGACCGTTTTTGTCTACAAATTCCTGCTTCTTCACAACTAAGCCACTTGTAAATGACAGAGCTGTATTTATTAGCACTTTCTCTTCCGCCGTATCTTTTGCGAAAATGACAACAAACAACTCATCCGCAATCCAATCAGAATAATAATTTCCATCCTTAAATGTCTCAGCCAACGAGCGATCGATCATTTCATAATAAGATCCCAACGCTGTAGCAAGCTGCTCGGGAGATATCGAAGCCGAAATAGCCTGATACCCTCGCCAGTCAGAGCTAATGCAAACACAGTGACGCTGGGTGGGCGCAAAAGCATGAACTAAATCATCATTAGAAAGAGATGCTTGACGAACAATTTTAGCAGGCGCTGCCTGAATCATCAGTGCAAATTCGCGTTTTGCGATGGCGCAATTCTGATTTTCTTGCCAAACAGTATTCACGTAACAAAGCACCATTGATAAAAAAGCAAATGCTGATATGGCGCTTCCGACAGGATGTCGGTAAAAAGCAAAGTACAAAACACCAGCCAAAAAAATCATGGATAGAAGTCGTTGCCAACGTTCGCCGGGATGAACCAGCATAGTGAGAATGCTAATCGTGTAAATATGATTCATCAGTAGCGCATGTCGCGGCTCGGGAAACGTTGGGGAATTCGTTGCTGCAATTGATGCATAGAATAAAGGGGGCATCAGGATAGTTAAGGGCAATACATATTTTCTTCCAATTTGGTCAATGACTGGCTTAAATCGGGAAAATGGAAGAAACATCGGCAGCGTCAAAGCCAGCAACGTCAAATGAAATGAAGCGATCTTAGGCAGTAACTCCGAGGATGCTACAAATTGGCTAACTACGGGCAAAATGGTGTTGTAAATCACACCTAGCCTAATGACGATATCACCACTCACACGGCGTCTACGTTCCATTGCGCGAATTACAAAATACTTTTCATCAAAAGACGAATACTCCGTTGTGAAAAGTCGGCGTAGAGTGTCCGTGAGATTAAATCTCAGTGCCTCACTCTTCAATCGATTAAAGATCATCACGTATCCCCCGCCTTGCAATGGTTGCCCGTCGGACGAAAAAAGCTTCGACTTAACCGGCAGAAAATGCCCAGCTACGTTCTTAGGCATCGTCCCGGCGACGACAATAAGAACGCCCAGAAACCAATAAAATGCATAAAATAAATTTAAAAAAGATAAAAATCCATACACCACATCCGATACAGGTTTTTATTATGCTATAATTGGGAAAGTGAGCAATTTACCAAGGTCCCCACATGCGCACTCTGGTTCTAAATGCAGCTTATGAGCCTATCCATTTGGTTACGTGGGAAAAAGCCATGTGCCTAGTGGTCACAGCCAAAGCAGAGGTCCTTGCTGAATACGACGAGGTCGTCAGGTCAGTCAGTCGGATTTTCAAACTCCCATCCGTTGTTCGCCTCAAAAGGTATGTTCGCACGTTTCGTAGGACGATGAACTCTAGATGTACAAGGCGGAATATTCTCCTTCGAGATCAATACACCTGCCAATACTGTGGCAACAGAATGAACCATCAATCTATTACTATTGATCACGTCAAGCCACGCTGCCGTGGTGGCACCACCATGTGGGAAAATGTGGTCGCGGCTTGTCACCCATGCAACCGCCGAAAAGCCGAT
>JBEIGW010000300.1:0-3549 GCA_040381655.1 Deltaproteobacteria bacterium | reverse complement strand
TTGCATCAACGGGGCGAAGAGGCTGGAAGATCCTTGATTCCGGTTGTGTTGAATCCGCGGAGCTTACCACCTTTGGTGCAATTGAAACGGCTCCAGCACGCACGAAAATATTTTCAGGGGGTTCTGGATCAAGCCATTTTGTGGCACCAAGACAGGCAGCCACATTTATCGAAACAGTAAGCTGGGGCACCTGATCCACACCAATTACGTCAGCACCAGTGACCACAACAACCGGTCCGGCATTGTTTGTCACGATACTTTTGACTGGGGCTGACGTGATCTCAGGTTTCTTACAAGCCACGAAACCCATCAATAAACAAGAGGAAGAGATAATCAATAATCGCATCATACTCACGCTAGTCCTTTCGATTTAATAAGTGAAATCAAACTCATTATCGCCCCATCAACATCCATTTCGGATGTGTCGACCAAAACCGCATCGTCGGCTTTTCGCATCGGAGCCGAATTCCGCTGAGTATCCTGATCATCTCTTGACGCAATGGCCTTCATGATATCGGCGTGAGACATTGATGTACGGTCACCTGAGCTCTCTAGCTGTTTGAGTCGCCTAGTTGCTCGCTGTTCAAGACTTGCCGTCATAAAAATCTTCAAATCTGCATCTGGAAAAACAACGGTACCGATATCCCGTCCATCAACAATAGCACCGCGTGGTACGGCGAGAGCTAGGCGACGCTGAATTGGAAGTAATGCATCTCTCACAATTTGCATTTTGGCCACAGCACTGGCACCGTTACCAGCTTCGACGCTATCTAAACGGGACGTAAAATCATCCACACCCACAAACAACCGGGCCGATTCGTGGTCCCATCGTACAGTTGAGGCAAACTCATCAAGGACTTTCTTAAGCCCGTGGTCCTCCAATAAAGCAATCCCACGATCGTGAGCCAGTAGACCCACCGCGCGGTATAAAGCTCCGGTGTTGACGTACGACCACCCCAATTTTCTACAGACTGTCGAGCAAATACTGCTTTTGCCGGAACCAGCCGGACCATCGACAGCAACTATTTTAGGGCGTGTCATATTATACAATTCCAAACGTTATGATCCTCTCGAGAGACCATCGGGCTGAAAGCACAGTTATGCGACTTAAGACTCTAAATCCTTTCCTGATTTTATATTCTGGAATATCGGGAGAAACAAAGGAAAACTTGTCGAAATCCATTTTAGACCATCAATTCTGCTCGGTTGCCCACTTAATGTGGCGAGAACGAGGGCTGACATAACCAGTCTATGATCCTGACTGCTAAATGAAAAGGCACGCAAACCTCCACCAAGGATTCGTCTGCCACCGTGGATTTCCAAAGACTCGCCCAAGACATCACAAGGGATACCGGCTTTAGTCAGCAGATCTTGAGTTTCAAGTAAGCGATCACTCTCTTTGACCCGGAGTTCAGATAATCCTTCGAGTTTTGAGGTCCCTGCTACTAAGCCGCAGACGACTGCGAGAATCGGAATTTCGTCAATGATCGACCTCGTTTGTTCAGCGCTCAAACGAACTGGCAATAAATCAGCATCCGGGTCACGCTGCACGGTTAGGGTGGCCGTCTCTTCACCAAGATTTTCACTTGTCTCGGAGTCTTTGCTCCACTCGACGTGAACACCCATGGACATCAAGACATCAAAAAAACCGCGCCGCGTTGGATTCGTCAGAACCCGGCGCGCCACAACTTTAAGCCCCGGATGAAGCGCAGCTAGGGCTGCGAAAAAAGCAATACTCGACGGATCTGACGGGATCACGCAATTTATCGGACTTGGCTTCCAGGGGCCTGTGACCTGAACTATCTGCCGACCAATGTAGGTTCTAAAAAAAATATTCGCGCCGAAATGCCTTAGCATTATTTCCGTATGATCTCTCGTCCCCGCCGGAAGCTCTAGCCGCGTCTGTCCAGCACTGCCAAGGCCAGCGAGAATTAGCGCTGATTTCACCTGTGCCGAGGGTGTTTGGAGACAGAAGCTTCTAGGATATAACAGGCGTCCGGTTATGGTTAGTGGAAGTCGGCTGCCGTCGTTACCGCCCGCTGAACCTTCGATGGTTGCGCCCATATCGCGAAGTGGTTCAATCACGCGACCCATCGGTCGACGCAGCATCGACTGATCTCCGGTCAACCTGACTTTGAGACCTGGCACGCCAGAAAATAAACCCGTAAGGAGCCTAGCGGCAGTTCCGCTGTTACCTACGTCTATCTCCCCAGCAGGAGATCTCCAAGAGTCCACACCATCAGACTCGACGACCCAACTTAAAACTCCATCACTTGAGGTCACATCCTTGATCGAGACGCCCAACTGACAAAAGGCTTTTTTTGTTGCGAGACAGTCATCACTAACCAGTGGACGTCCAATCACTGAACGTCCGGAAGCCATGCTGGCAAAAATTAAGGCCCTGTGAGTCATCGACTTGTCGGAGCAAATTGGCAGCGCAAGCTCATGCGTGCCACTGGTCCAATGCTTCAGCGGTGTCACGTCACAGCTATCATCATCATGAAACTTTAGAAGCTCAGCCACGTCTGACTTTCTTTTTGGAGCCAAAAATCAGCCCCACCAAGATGGACACCCTTGCTATGTCTTACTGGACAACGGCGCCCATCTTAAGGAACTTATCGAACCTCTCATCGCGCAACGCGTCGGGAGACTTTTTCGAGAGCTCTTTCAGTGCGGTAACGATTTGATTTTTCGTGCGACTAGCAGTCAAACTAAGATCACGATGCGCGCCGCCCTCAGGCTCTTTGATAATGCCGTCGATGACGCCCATACTTAGGGCATTTTTGGCCGTAATTTTTAGCATCTCAGCAGCGCGCGGAGCCTCGGCAGAATCCTTCATCAAAATCGACGCACAACCTTCCGGAGAAATAACTGAATACACGCCATGCTCAAGCATGTAGACTTTGTTAGCGACAGCGATGGCAAGGGCTCCCCCGCTTCCACCCTCGCCCGTGACTACGGTCACCACAGGAACTCGAAGCCTAGTCATCACCATAATGTTTTTTGCAATCGCTTCACTCTGGCCGCGCTCTTCGGCGTCAACTCCTGGATAAGCACCTGGGGTATCCACTAGCGTGACGATCGGCAGTCTGAATCTCTCAGCCATACTCATGAGCCTGAGAGCTTTACGGTATCCCTCTGGTCTTGGCATGCCGAAGTTTCTGAAGATGTTGTCCTTGGTTCCGCGTCCTTTTTGGTGGCCAATGATCAGGATCGGAATATCGTCCATCCGTGCAATACCGCCCACGATGGATTTATCGTCTAAAAAATTCCGGTCGCCATGCAGCTCAATGAAGCCGGACGTCATTTCACCGATCAACTCCAGCGAATTTGGTCTTTTTGGGTGGCGCGCAACCTGGGTCGATTCATAGGGCGAGAGATTTGAAAAAATCTGCTGTCGGATGGTCTTCGCCTTGTTTTCCAACTCCGCCAGCTCACCGTCCACATTGCGCAACTGGCTCGCCGCAATACGGCGAAGCTCATCAATACGATTTTCCAGGTCTACCAGTGGCTTCTCAAAAGGGATCACGTCCATATCTCCCGCAATTT
>JBEIGW010000299.1:0-3549 GCA_040381655.1 Deltaproteobacteria bacterium | reverse complement strand
CAGTGACGACAGATCTCTGAGAACCTCGGCTACATCACTGATAGAGCCTGTGCGCAACTTATCGTTAAACTCGCGAAATCTGCGGTTCCATGCTCGCTGAGAAACCCGACGAGGCGTTCTAAGGATTGAATAAACATTCCTCAATGCCGGCTCGTCAGACAGGTTACGAAGCCCAATTCGACTTGTAGCATTGGTCGGGACCATGAGACGAGCCCCCGACGATATAATTTGGACGACATAAAAGTCCATCTTGGTACCTGCAACCTCTTTAGACTCGATGGCCGAAATGACGCCCACTCCGTGAGCAGGATAGACGGCCTTGTCGCCAATGTTAAAGGACATGGATACCTCCAATTTGCTGGACCTGATGGACCGCGTTATTTTAGTGCTCACTATTTATACATTAGCAGCGTAAAAGTCAAACTATTTTAATATTTCTAATAGAAACTTATTTAAAATCAGCTTATTATGATTCATAAGAAATAGTTTTAGGTCGTGCTTTTTCCTAAATTTTCCAATCATACCCGTAATTTCGCTTGCCTGACGCCCCACCTTTGGGCTACAAGCTGTGGCTCTGACGCTGCGTTAGGCATACGTCAAGCGGTCCCTACTGCACGGGTTGGTGGTTGCGGACAATATGAACAAAATCGACTCGAATAATAGATGGAGACGCCAACCATGGCACTGACGACCGAACAAAAAAAAGCTGTCCTCAAAAAGTTTGCTAAAGGCTCTAACGATACTGGCTCGCCAGAAATCCAGGTTGCGCTGCTTACTGAGCGAATCAATCAACTTGGCGGACATTTTCAAACTCACACAAAAGATCACCACAGCCGCCGAGGCCTTTTAAAGCTTGTAGGCCAACGTCGTCGTATGCTTGATTATCTTGAGCGCAAGAATGTCGACTCCTACAAGAAGTTGATCAGCGAATTGGGCATCCGAAAATAAGTATCAACCTGAAATTATCAGTGCGGGGACGCAAGTATTAATTGCGCCCCCGCATTTTATTTGGGAAAAGGTTAAGAACAAAGAATGATGAAGAAAAAGAATAGAAAGGATCTCTAAGAACATGTCAATAACCCCTATCACCCGCGAAGTCACTGTGGCGGGAAAGACAATCAAGTTTGAATTCAACAAATATGCAAAGCAAGCCAACTCCGTGATGGTCTCCTGTGGAGACACTCAAGTTCTCGTTTGCGTGGTTGCAGCCGAGGAGGCTAAAGCCGACCAAGACTTCTTCCCACTGACCGTCGACTATTTTGAGAGAATGTACGCATCCGGTAGAATACCGGGCGGGTTTTTCAAACGCGAAACCAAACCAACCGAACACGAGGTACTGACCTCCCGCGTTATCGACCGCCCACTCAGACCACTATTTCCAGAGCACTTCTTAGCTGACGTTCAGATAACTTGCACGACAGTATCGTACGACCCTGATCACCATCCAGCGCCGTTAGCGGTCATGGGCGCAAGCACGGCTCTCATGATCTCAGACATCCCGTTTGATGGCCCCGTCGCTGCTCTGCGAGTCGGCATGAAGGACGGACAGTATGTGATCGACCCCAAAGAGGGAGAAGCCGGCGATCTAGATCTTAACATCGCTGCAAAACCAGGCGCCGTTCTCATGGTCGAAGCGGGAGCAAACTTCCTTTCGGAAGATCAACTACTTGATGCCATCACTCATGCTCATAAGTTGATGGAACCAGTTTTTCAGATGCAGCAAGCCATCCAAAAAGAGATCGGCAAGGCAAAGCGTACAGTCAAAGCTCCAGATTGGGACAAGGATCTGGTTAAGAAGGTTAACGACATGGCTATGCCGTTGGTCAATAAAGCCTTCACAATCGCCAGCAAGTCTGATCGCAAGAACGCCCTATCAACGGTCACGAAAGACGTCCTGACGGCCGTTAATCCTGGCAACGACTCATCCGTTACCAAAATCGTCAAAAAAATTCTTGAAGACGTACAATTTCGCAGCATGCGCGGCATGATTCTCGAAACCCGTAAGAGAATCGACGGCCGTGGGCTCACAGACATCCGGCCGATCACTTGTGATGTCGGCGTCCTAAAGCGCCCTCACGGTTCGGCTCTCTTTACACGCGGCGAAACTCAAGCATTGGCCACCGTCACATTGGGTGCTGCTGACGACCAGCAACGTCTGGATAACCTCGTGACCCCGAATGCTACCAAATCATTCATGCTGCACTACAATTTTCCTGGTTACTC
This sequence comes from Deltaproteobacteria bacterium, assembly GCA_040381655.1. Taxonomy (GTDB): domain Bacteria; phylum Bdellovibrionota_B; class Oligoflexia; order Oligoflexales; family RGVZ01; genus CAMDKS01. The sequence goes on along the minus strand of JBEIGW010000299.1, from coordinate 1,326 downwards.
AGTTGGCGAAGTTAAGCCGAACAGAGCGCCTGGCCGGCGCGAGGTTGGTCACGGCGCATTAGCCGAACGCGCCTTAGGTCAGGTCATTCCAGACAACACAAGCTTTGGATACACCATCCGTCTCGTGTCAGAAATTTTGGAGTCCAACGGTTCATCCTCAATGGCTTCCGTGTGTGCGGGAACCATGGCGCTTCTTAAAGCTGGCGTTCCCATTCAGGAGCCAGTTGCGGGGATTGCTATGGGTCTTATTAAAGAGGGCGACAAGTTCGCTATCCTCTCCGATATCCTCGGAGATGAAGATCACTTAGGCGACATGGACTTTAAAGTATGTGGTGGCCAGAACGGTATCACCGCCCTCCAGATGGATATCAAGATTGGCGGTTTAACGCGCGATATTTTGAGTCAAGCCCTGAGCCAGGCACAAGCTGGACGACGACACATTCTCGGTAAAATGACCTCCGCCATCAACGCTCCAGGCGAAATTAGCGAATACGCTCCACGCATATTCCAAGTCAAGATCAAGCCAGACCGCGTTAGAGATCTCATTGGACCGGGCGGTAAGAACATCAAGAAGATCGTGGCCGATACGGGCGTGAAAATTGACGTCACCGATGACGGCATGGTGAGTATCGTTGCCATGGATGTGATCAGCGCCGAAGCAGCCAAGAAAATGATCCGCTCGGTAACGAGTGATCCTGAAATTGGCGCGATCTATCTCGGTGTCGTGAAAAAAATAATGGACTTCGGTGCATTTGTGGAGATCAAGCCAGGAACAGAGGGCTTGTGTCACATCTCCCAGCTCGACAATGCAAGAGTCGAGCGCACGGAAGACATCTGCAAAGAGGGCGAGGAGATGTTGGTAAAAGTTCTTGAGATTGACCGTCAGGGCAAGATCAAACTTTCTCGAAAAGAAGCCCTTGGAAAAAAACCAACTGCTTAAGTCTAAGTTTTAATGATTTATCTTAAGACGAAACATCCCGAATATCTGCCGTCCTATGCGACATCCGCGTCAGCGGCGGCAGATCTTCGGGCTTTTCACGAGTGCGTCATTAACCCTGGAGAGAGAAGCAGGGTTGCTACCGGTGTGTGGATTGACCGCGTGGACTGGGAAAAGGTACCTCAGGGCATGATTCCCGAACTTCAAATTCGTGCACGTTCGGGGTTAGCCTTCAAGCACGGGATTATGCTCACCAACGGTGTTGGTACTGTCGATGCGGACTATCCAGACGAAATTGGAGTTCTATTATTCAACTCCGGCAAAGAGCCGTTCATCATTCAAAAAGGCGACAGGATTGCTCAAATCACCCTAAATCTTGTCACCCGCAT
>JBEIGW010000298.1:0-3582 GCA_040381655.1 Deltaproteobacteria bacterium | reverse complement strand
GCGATGGTTGGACATCAGTGGATGATCCAGAGCAGGCTGATGCAGTGGTAGTTAATACCTGCGGATTTATCGCTTCCGCGAAGGAAGAGAGCGTCGACACAATTCTGTCGATGGCGGAGATTAAAAAAATAAATCCGGCTTTAAAGATAGTCGTGGCTGGATGTTTAACCCAACGCTACAAAACTCAACTTGCAAAAGGACTTCCGGAAGTTGACCTATTTATAGGTACAGACGAATTTTCTCGCATTGGCGAGCTTCTGGAGTCCAATCCTCAGCAGGGATCGATTTTTGCCAAGAGAACGAACTATCTTTATAACGAGGACATGCCTCGTGTGAATACACTGGCGGCTTATAGCGCCTATGTGAAAGTGGCTGAAGGATGTCAGCATAACTGCGCTTTCTGTATTATCCCCGCTATTCGTGGCCGACTCAGGAGTAGGCCGGTTCACAGTGTGGTCAAAGAGGTTATGAACCTTGTGGACGGCGGTGTGCAAGAGATTAATTTGATTGCGCAGGATCTAGCGGCCTACGGTCGAGATTTGGATGAAACAGATCTCTTGCAACTGTTGAGGGCTCTGGTCAAGATTGATGGTCTTAAGTGGATCAGGCTTCTTTATGTGTATCCTGAAAACATCAGTGATGAATTCCTTGAGTTTTTCGCCGCAGAAGAAAAGATTGTGAAATATCTTGATATACCGGTTCAGCACGGCAGTAACTCAGTCTTGAAGAGAATGAATCGCGATGTCACGCGTGAGGAGATCGTTGCAACAGTTAACAAACTTCGAAGCAAAGTGCCTTCGGTTGCGATTAGAACGTCGGTCATGGTGGGATTCCCTGGCGAAACCGCTCAGGAGTTTGAGGATTTAAAGTCTCTTGTTCAGGAATTAAAGTTTGATCACCTCGGCTGTTTCGCTTACAGCCAAGAAGAGGGCACTGTTGCTGGACGGATGTCGGATCAGGTTGATGATAACACCAAGCAGCTGCGTCAAGACGAAATTATGTCGCTTCAAAAGGACATTTCACGGGAAAAGTTGAAAAGATTCGTTGGCAAAAGGATCCCTGTTTTGGTTTCCGGTCCCAGCGATGAGAGTGATCTTTTGTGGCAGGGGCGTATGAGTGTGCAGGCGCCTGAGGTCGACGGTGTCGTTTATCTTAACGATGGACCAGTAAAAGCCGGTAATATCCAATTCGTCGAGATAACGGACTCTTACGAGTACGATCTAGTTGGTCGCGTTCTCCAGTAGTAGGCGCGGTATCATATTTAGTTTAAAAGTTTAGAATTTTGCCAGAACGGCACCAGCTTCAAGGCCTTTGAGCGATTGAGAGTTCATATCAATCCATGGCCTGATAACGATTTGTGAGGGTTTGGCGCTAACTAGGGACGGAGCCATGGGGTGAGAATTATCAACCAGAATGGGCGCTAGTGCCATCCAACCACCAAAAGCCGTGCCGCCTAAAAAACCAAGCGACGCGCCTATGGAAATAAACTTAAGATGCTTCGCCGGTTTGTCTTGCAAGGTAAGAACTGCGGCCCCTACGGCGGCGCCAGCAGCAGCAGAATATCCAGCCGTCACGAACATATCCTGAAATCTGCCTTCAATTTCGGACTGGGCAAAGGCAGTGCCTGCATGCTGCGTCCCAAGTGCGATTAAAATCAGGCAAATCAGTTGTCGAATTAGAGTCATGGGCGAGTACCTCCTGGTTAAGAAGCGGTTGTAGAAACCCAGATGCTTTATTATCAAACGTCCAATAAATGAAATCAATGCGGTGTTTTAAAATTATTTGCTTGCTAGCCTAAATAAATAATAATATATATCCGCTCTGCCTTCAAAAGGTAGTCTTAAAGCCGCATTCCGGCCCTAATTAAACAAGCCTGTCGAGATCAGACCATTAAGCAAGTCCAATCATTATTTCCCCAGAAAAATCAAAGCTAGTTTAACTCCAAAATCATTTAACAACCCTAGTTGAGGTAGATTGCCCATGACTCAAGGCAACAATGGTGATGACTCAAACCCAAGAAAGCGGCCCGCGCGACCGTCCAAACCGGCCCATCATACTGCTAAGGCGGATCATGAAATTGCCGCTGATGTGGCTGTCGTCGACGTCCCAGCGAAGGCGGTAAAACCCGCAGAGAAACCTGCTGGTGAATCGACCGGTGCGGTTAAGCCTCTTCCGAAGACCTTGGTAGATGCTATTGCGGGTGAAATTAACCTGAAGCAGCTCAAAGATCGGCACATAAACGATCTTAATAAAATTGCTAAAGAGCTGGAGATTGAGGGCGCAAGCAACCTTCGTAAGAACGAACTGATGTTTGCGATACTAAAGAATCTCTCCGAGCGTGGCGGGATCGTTTACGGCGAAGGCGTTCTCGAAACGTTGCCGGATGGTTTCGGGTTTCTACGTGCTCCGGACTACAATTATTTGTGGGGACCAGATGACATCTATGTTTCTCCAAGCCAAATTCGTAGGTTTAATTTGCGAACTGGGGACACCGTGTCAGGGCAGATTCGCCCGCCAAAGGACGGCGAGCGTTACTTCGCGCTATTGAAAGTCGAAAAAGTTAACGGAACGTCTCCAGACCAGAGTGCAGAAAAGATTATCTTTGATAACTTGACTCCGCTCTACCCTATGGAAAAGTTCAAAATGGAGTATGATTCGAACAATTTAGCGACTCGGATCATAGATTTATTGGCGCCCATAGGCAAAGGACAGCGCTCGCTGATTGTTGCACCGCCAAGGACTGGTAAGACAGTTTTATTGCAGAATATCGCGTCGGCAATTGCTAAAAATCATCCAGAGGTGATCCTCATTGTCTTATTGATTGACGAGCGCCCGGAAGAAGTAACTGATATGCAGCGGAGTGTTCGTGGGGAAGTGATAAGCTCCACCTTCGACGAACCCGCTCAGCGTCACGTGCAAGTTGCAGAGATGGTTATTGAGAAAGCCAAGCGCCTGGTTGAACATGGTAATGACGTTGTCATCCTTCTCGATTCGATCACTCGGCTTGCTAGGGCTTACAACTCGGTTGTACCACCCTCTGGTAAAATCCTTTCGGGTGGTGTCGACTCCAACGCCCTCGATAAGCCAAAAAGGTTTTTGGGTGCAGCTCGTAACATCGAAAATGGTGGTTCTCTGACCATTATTGCCACAGCTTTGATTGAAACCGGATCCCGCATGGATGAGGTTATTTTTGAAGAGTTTAAGGGCACAGGCAACATGGAGTTGAACCTGGATCGTAAATTAGCTGAGAAGAGAGTGTTCCCTGCGATCGACATCAATAAATCGGGTACTAGGAAAGAAGATTTGCTTCTGCCGCGTGATGTTTTAAATAGAATGTGGATATTGCGCAAACTACTTGCGCCTCGAAGCACTGTTGATGCGATGGAGTTCCTCGTTGAGAAGATGGAAAAGACCAAAACCAACGCTGAGTTTTTATCGTCGATGAATGGATAATTTTTAAAGTACCGATCGTCTAATGTTTACTAAGCTAGATACATTTGAGCGCCGCTTCGAGGAAATCGAAGCGGCGTTATCACAGGACGGCCTTGATCCTCGCGAGTTGACGCGGCTTTCGAAAGAGCG
>JBEIGW010000297.1:0-3610 GCA_040381655.1 Deltaproteobacteria bacterium | reverse complement strand
GGACTAACCTCACGGACAGTGGTCGAACCCTGGACTGTTCCCGATGCGTAACCTGGGCTTGAACTCTGGATATTTACGGTAATTTTGAAGGTCCTGCTTTTGCCCAACTCTTTACGTAACCTCTCAATTGGAGCTAGGGGGCTTACGCTACTAATGACCGCCGGCGAGTATTGAATGACAGCATTGTCTTTGCCCTCCTGGATCGTGGCTGTTCGTCCGCCCTGACCCGCACATAGCAGACCCTTGTATTCTACGTTTCCGCCGTCCACCAAGTGAAGCCATTCTTTTTGTGGCAGTGCATCAGACGTCCTTGTTCCTGAATTCTCAGCGGCCTGCTTTTCTGCCGTGTTTTTTACAACTCCCGGCGCAAACCAACCAATGATACCCGGTGCGTTTGCAGATGTTTGGAGAACGTTCACCCTAACAACTTGAGTTGCTCGTTTTGAAGTTGAAGAGATGTTTAGCTTAGCTTGAGTCGTTACTTCATAATTGGCGCCCATCTGCGTTCCCGATATTTTTATGGGTAAACTTGTTAGGGACTGTTCAAACATGACGGCATTGTCATCATCAAGTTTATCTGCAGGAATTCCGCATTCCTTGGTGAAATCGAACACACCAAAATCTCTAGCCCCATCACCGCTACGCTTTGTCCTGCTTACGCCTGCGGCAGCTTCGAATCCTGTTTCCATCGAGCAAGAGCTTAGTAAAATAGCTCCGCTTATGGTTAAGATCTGAAGATAGATGTTTGTAAAATTTGCGTTCGACAAGGGTCACAAGCCTCCCACTCTCTTCAGGACTTATCGGCGTTCGCCTATCGCGGCTTTAAATCGCGCCTAATACCATCTGTTAATATAATAATTACAGCACGTTAATGAGCTGTTTTGGGCGCATTTTGATTACTGAAAAACTTTGTGGAATTGGGGCTTTAGGTCGGCTGGCCAACTTCATGGTAATCTTGAAGTTATCTATAACTTCAAACGTTTCGTCTGAAGTCCAGCCGGAAATGCCTGCATCCCAGGGAGGGGTCTATGAATCGATGGCAAAGCGCGTTTTTGTTTTCCAGTCTTTTGTTTAGTAGTTCGGTTTTTGCTAATGCATTAAACCTGAATTACGAGCATGTCCCTGGAGAGCTCATCGTGAAGTTTAAAAATTCGCGTCAGGGCTCCAATTTTGCTGCATTAGCTGCAATGGGTGGAGTTGTTAAGCATCAATTCAAATCTCGTGGTGCAGCTGTCGTGAAATTTAGAGGCGTCACTCGAGATTCGGACCTTTTGGCGAAAGCAAAAATATTAAATGCCAGGGCTGACGTCGAATACGTTGAGGCAAACACGATCATTAGAATCAATAAGACTCCCGATGATGCCGATTTTTCAAAGCAATATGGCATGCACAATACCGGTGATGGGGGAGGTGTAGCAGGGGCAGATATCGATGCCTTGTCGGCCTGGGATATCTCGACAGGCTCCAAGAATGTTGTGGTCGGTGTTATCGATACTGGAATTGATCACTCACATCCCGATATTGCTCCTAACTATTGGACGAATCCCGCAGAATCAGGTTTGGATGAGCAAGGCCGAGATAAGCGTTCCAATGGCGTTGACGATGATTCCAATGGATATATCGATGATTTTCGAGGCTGGGATTTCGTAAACAATGATAACGATCCGATGGACGATCATGCGCACGGCACACATTGCGCTGGGGTAATCGGAGCAAGAGGTAATGATGGTGTTGGTGTTGCAGGGGTAAACTGGGATGTGTCATTGGTGGGGATCAAGTTTCTATCGGGATCCGGTAGTGGTACGCTCGAAGACGCTGTTAAAGCAATCGAGTACGGTACTTCAGTCGGCGTCAGTTTGACCAGTAACAGCTGGGGCGGTGGTGGCTACAGTCCCACAATGTTTGATGCCATCACAGCGGCTCATTCGCGCGGAATTCTTTTCGTAGCGGCTGCTGGTAACGATAGTAACAACAACGACTCACGGCCGTCTTATCCAGCTACTTATCAGGTTCCTAATGTTATCTCGGTCGCGGCTTCAGACAATAAAGATCAAATGGCATATTTTTCAAACAATGGTGTAAGGACTGTCCATGTTGCAGCGCCTGGCGTAGACGTTTGGTCGTCGGTACCCGGTGCTCGGTACCAAAAAATGAGCGGTACATCTATGGCAACGCCTCATGTGGCGGGTTTAGCGGCGCTGATAAAAGGCGCTATTCCAGAGGCGACGCACGAGCAAGTACGTGCGAGAATTTTGAATGGTGTGGATCGTTCGCCGTATTGGGCGGCAAAAGTATCATCTGGCGGTCGAATCAACGCTCTTAACTCGCTTGAGACTGATAATATTCCCCCTGCCGCGATAAGTGATATTCGAGTTGTTGATTCCGGAACAATGTCGGTTTCCTTGGCTTGGACAGTGGTTGGAGACGACGATACAGCGGGAGATGCTAGTGCATATGAAGTTCGACTCAGTAATCAGCCAATCGTTAGTGATGATGATTGGAACAGAGCTACACGAGCGAATGCTTCATTTTCTCGGATCGATGACGTGATTACGTCAGTGCTCAGCTTTGATGATTTTGGTCAGCATGGTTATGTTGCGGTTCGAGCCATAGACAATGTTGGCAATTCGAGCCGAGGCGGTGCATCCGTTGAATTTGCTACGAGAGCAGTAAACCGTTTCTTTGATCGTAATGGATCGAGTATGGACGGATTTCGAGGCGATGTTCCCTGGGGTGTGGAGCAGCTCTCGGCCGGCTTGGCAGTGCTCTCTGACAGTCCAGGAGGTCTCTATCGAGACGATGTCAACGTAACTTTGACGTCAGATGCGGTCGAGGTACCGTCGAGTGATATTTCGTTGTCTTTGGACTTCAAGTATGACGTGGAAAGTTCATTCGACTTCTTCAATATCGAAGTATCCCGGGATGGGGGAGCAACATGGCAGGCCGTTGACCGCTTGACTGGTGTCAGCGGTGGTTTTGTTCGCAAGCTTTACGCGCTGGCCGGAATGAATGCGGGTGATCGTGTAAGCCTGAGATTCAGGTTGGAGTCTGATTCATCAATCAGTCGTGATGGTGTTCAGATTCGAAATGTGTCGCTTGTTGCGCCACTGTGAAATTGATCCGAATAGGGTATAACTAGTTATTATTTCAAATGTAATTGAGCCCGGCCGTATCTTGGTCGGGCTTTTTTACTATTAAAATATCGTATTTTTGTATAGCGTTCGTCTCCCTTTTTTAGCGGAGTTTTACCCGTGTCTAGACCGTTTAAAATGTTATCTGGTTTTTTTATAGGCGCTATTTTGGGGCTGCTTGCGTACCGGTTTTTCTCGGGCGTTGTTTGGTTGGAAGTTCTGATCACCTATGTTCTGCAGCCAATCGGCCAAATTTTCTTAAGAATTATCTTTTCGGCTGTAGTCCCACTTGTATTCACGTCCATTGTTTTGGGTGTTTATGAGATGGGTGACTTCAAAGCACTCGGTCGAATTTCGTTAAAGACGCTCGTCTATACAATTTTTGCTAGTTTGGCATCGGTCGGCATCGGTTTGGCTTTGGTATCCTGGTTAAAGCCAGGAGTTGGTTTTGATGCTTCGATTATTGGCGGTATGACGGC
>JBEIGW010000296.1:0-3618 GCA_040381655.1 Deltaproteobacteria bacterium | reverse complement strand
TATGCTATAAAGAGAGAGGCTTTGGTGAGGCGACGCGACCTTGAGGCAGAGCTAAAAAAGCTGGGATGGTGGTTTCTTCGCCATGGAGGGGGCCATGATGTTTGGACGAATGGATATGATCAAGAATATATCCCCCGCCATAACGATATCAATGAATTTACGGCCGAAAAAATCTTGAAAAATGCGCGGGAGAAACCATGCAAATCCTAGGAACTATTTGGAAGGACGGAAAGTTTTGGGTCATTGAATGCCCAACACTAGATGTCTCCACACAGTCGGATACCAAACAAGATGCGCTCAAAATGATGGTCGATCTCGTGCAAACGATAGTCAACGACCGCAAATATAGCGTGTCCATCAAGACTACGGGCAAAGACGGATTTTCAATGACCTTTAAAAATCCGACACCAATTATTGCCGCCATCATTGCAAGGTCTCGCTCTGCATCGAAGGCGACATTGGCCGAAATCGCAAAAGCCATCGGCTCAAAGAGCCCCAATTCGATTTACCAATATGAGACAGGTAAACATGACCCTGGGATGGAAAAGTTAAATCAGCTTTTGAATGCCATGGGTTTTGAGATTGTTATATCGGTGGTTAGGCCTAACAAATCAGACCGAGTGGCCTAGCTACCAGACCCAGAAAAAGCTTTACTCTTTTTTGCACTAGGCCTCAGCGGGGCGCCAGCACAGGCAATCAAGACTATCCCGCCTTCTTCGATGACGGCTTTGTACGAAAAGTGATGTCTACTCCTAATACACCCAAAAACTCAACGAGTCGCTCAATACTGACAAGAGAAAGCTTACCAGTTAGCACTTCGCTCACACGAGGCTGGGGCACGTCCCAAATCTTTCCAAGCTCTCTCTGCGTTAATTGACGCTCCCGAACAACGCGCACAATGAGGGCAGCTAACTGCGCCTTTAGTTTTAGAACTCTGCTCTCTTCCGGTGAAAATCCGATATCCCTAAAAACGTTTCCTGACATTGAGTGTTTAGCTTTAGATTTTTTCATCGTTGATCCTGTGTTTTAAGTCTTTATATCGGCGTAGCGCGGTCTCAGTATCAATCCGCGAGGTCTTTGGTGTCTTTTTATTAAAGCAATGAAGCACATGAATCTGATCGCTCACGATACATACGTAAATCGCACGGTACTGACCACTAGCGTCCCGAGCGCGAAGCTCCCAAGTTCCGGGCATACCTGTTTTGAATGGCTTCGCATCAAGGGGAACCTCACCCATCTGAAGGAACATGAGACTGGTCCCGAGGTCGCGCCGCACCAGTTCCGGGAAGTCTCTCAAAATTTCAAGACTATTCCCCTCCCAGATAACCTGCTTCATATCACCGCCCCACGAGTCTAGTATACGTATTATTCGTATAACTGCAATTTGACGTTTGCGAGAATAATGGGGCTAGCCTAGTGTCGGCCAAGCACAAGTGTGCGAGATCTAGTTTTAGTAGCTACGAGATAGGTCGCTGGCGGATAAGCCCGGTCCCAGGTACGCTCCAAAGGGAGTGTTAACAGTGCGGGTTGATCTTGTTCAAATAACCAGCCCTAGGCCGAGGCTATAGCCATCCTCTGGGCGCTCTTGATTTAACTGGAGCCTTTCTTTGAGTCTTGGGGTAAGTGCCCAATATTATTGCTGTCTGTGGCGAAGCGATCATGTTGTAAAAAGGCTCAAGTTTTCAGCCTAAATTCCGATACCCTATTTAATAGTATACTTTCATAAGGTATACTTGGACGGCCTGGATGTTACGGACTTTCGTTGGTTTACCGTTTTTTGAAAGAGAGTGGCAGCGACTTGATCTTAAGGACGAAGACCGGCGAGCACTGGAAGTAGAGCTACTGGAAAACCCAGCCAAAGGAACTCTCATTTCCGGTACCAATGGTATCCGCAAGATACGCAGACCGATGACTGGCAAAGGTAAGAGTGGCGGTATCAGAGTCTTTTATTACGACGACGCCCATCACTGCTTTGTTTTGTTGATGGCCGTTATCAAAAAGGGCGAAAAGGAAAACCTGACCACCGCTGAGCGAACCGAACTTGGCAATTTGGTCGTCCGAGAGATTTTGAATTACCGGAAACGGTAACAGGAGACATCTTATGAGCAAGTTATTCAAAGGTTTAAAAGAAAGCATTATCGATTCAGGTAAATTCTTACGTGGTCAAGATGTACCGGGCATGACCCTGCATACTGTTAATGTCAGGCCACTGGAAGAAAAGACCGGCGAGGACTTAAAGATACTTCGTAAGCGATTTGGGCTAAGCCAGGGAGCTCTAGCAGAAATTGTGGGTGTGAGTCGCAAAACGGTGGAGTCTTGGGAGCATGGTGGCGTGTCTTCAAAACCCGTTGCTCGGATACTGCAATTGATTGAAGCAGAGCCACGAATCATGGGATTTCTTGTTGAAGAAAAACACAAGTCCGCCAGTGAAAAATCGTGACTGATCCATGAGCCCCGAATAGCCCCCTTAAATCTCTTTTCCGCGGCGGAATTTCTAAGTAAAGTCGGTGGGTCATAGCGTCATGAATAACCAATTAAGGTGGGTGTCCCCATAATGGCAAATAAGATTCTAGTCATCGGCTGCTACGGGCAGGTAGGAAGTAGCTTTAGACATATTTTCGGCCAGACGGGCAGCGTATTCTATGCGGACATGAACCCCAAAGAGTCGCACGTGCTGGCTTGTGATCTTTCAAGGGACGTAGACATAACATCTGTCATCCAAAAGGTAAAACCAACCGTTATCATCAACTGTGCAGCTTATACGGCAGTCGATTTAGCCGAAAAAGAAGAGTCTTTAGCGACCAAAATCAACGCCGACGCCGTCCAAGTCATCGCTAAAGAGGCCGAAAAACTGGGAGCTGTGCTCATTCACTATTCCACTGATTACGTGTTTGACGGCTCAGGAGAGACTCCTTGGAGTGAAGACTCTAAGACAAGTCCGGTAAATGCTTATGGTCGCTCAAAACTTGCTGGTGAGCTAGCGGCCATCAAGCACTGCTCAAAGGCCTACGTGTTTCGCACCCAGTGGGTTTACGATAATGACGGCAAGAATTTTCTCAATACGATGATGCGTCTTGCAGATGACAAAGAAGAGCTGTCAGTCGTCGGTGACCAAATTGGCGCTCCCACGAGCTCTGACGTGATTGCTAGATATACGCTGAAGGCCCTCACCAAAATCACGGCCGGTAAAATGCCTCCGGGGATTTACAATTTAGTCTGCCGCGGCGAGGTGAGCTGGCACGGGTTTGCAGAAGCGATATTTAAGCTAGCTCGCGAGCACGGAATAGATCTTAAAGTCAGGTCTGTGAAGAAAATCAAGACTGCCGACTACCCGACTCCAGCTAAGAGGCCATTTAACTCAAGGCTTAGCCTTAAAAAACTTGAGGACTCTCTCGGAGAGGCACTGCCAGCTTGGGATTTCGAGCTTGCAAGACTCATGGATGAGAGAGCGGTCAAAAATAGACTTAATTGAAGTGAGTGGTTGGCCCATTAAGCTGAGCGCTTTTTCTTGCCGAATTTTTCCCACTCTTTCCAGAGATCCCAGGCTACTTGCAGCCCCATCCAAAATTCTGGCGTATTTCCGAAGTAATCAGCTAGTAGCATCGCCATACGGGGACT
>JBEIGW010000295.1:0-3648 GCA_040381655.1 Deltaproteobacteria bacterium | reverse complement strand
CGGTGCTGGAGCATCATTTGATGGGACGAAGTTTTCTTGCTGGCCCGACCTTAACACTTGCAGATATTAATCTGATGCCGTTTGCGGTTTATGCCGCAGATGTCCTGCCGCTTAGAGATTTTCCATATTTTGAAGCCTGGATAAAAAAAGTTGGAGAACGCTCGTCTTGGACCACGGTTGCGCGCTACAGTGGCAAAGCCTGAAATCGTAGGCTTACTGTCTCGATCCGCGGACTGAGCCTGGTTGGCCATCGCACATTTCGCCGGTGCTTGTGTGCCCGCTACCACCAGAAAGTTTGGCGCCTTCGAGTGTGGAGTCCTTAAGATAGACGCGACCTCCGTGAGCGCCGCAGCCTTCGGCCAATCGACTGCCGCCATTGGCATGGATGACTCCCGCAGCCGACGACGTGAGTTTGATGATGCCACCATTACTGACTTGGCCGTCGTTGTTATCAGTGACGCCATTTGCAAAAATTTGCCCCAAAGAGCTATTTGACGCGAAAAGGCTTCCACCGTCGGATGAGTTTTGTTGGCTGAGGTTTACTGCGCGGCTACCGTCGATCAAGATGTCATCAGTTACAACATTGAAGAGTTCGATGGCACCCGGATGGCCTGCCCGCGCCGCAGAGCCGCAGCAGACTTGGCCGCCCCTGGCATCAATCTTACCAATATTGATGGTGCTGTTGCTTGAAATTGAAAGGTTCTTACCATCCGACGGACTATCGCTGGCCTGAGTCATATCAATACCTCGAGCGTTGATTCCTGCAAGCTTTGATATTCCAGCTCCTGCTCCTCTGATTACAATGCGGCTTGGCCAATCAGTGGCTCCAAGCGTGTTGAGATCTATCTCTGGGAAACTGCCCTCTCCAACGTCAAGTACGAAGTCACCAGTTCCTTTGTACGCGAATTCAAACGCGCGCTGCGGCGTTGCAAAAGGTTGCTCCACGGAACCACCACCTTTTTGGTCATTTCCGGTAGCTCTCACAAAAATAGGAGTGTGTGTGGTGAAACTTTGTAGGATGGGTCCCGCGGGTGGCAAGTAGCAGCCGTATTCACTAGATGAGCACGGTGGGCCGACAAAAAATGGACCTGATGCCACACAGTTTTGTTGGCCGCGTGACGAACATAATTGGGTTGCGTGGATGGCCTTGCCGTAAACTCCGGCGATCACTGTACCAAGCGTGAGGGTCTCTGGGTCAATATTTGATATGTCGACGGCCTTAAATTGGTCGGTTGTGATGCAACCCACCTGACCATCGACGGTGCAGGGTGCGAGTACGTCGATCGAAACCGTTCCATCGGACGTTAATTTTTGCTCAGAATTTTGCTCACGATTTATCGATGTCGATGGATCAACAGTTTTCGCTGATGATGGCGCACCCAATTCGGGCTGACAGCTCATCCCCAGCATCATGAAGTTTAAAATTGTGACGGCAAACCTTAGCTGCATCCCAAGCTTTCCTACAATGTTTCCAACCTTTCGCCGGTTTCAATCGAAAGATAAAACGTCTCACAGGTGGGGATCGGAATGCTGCTATTTGGGGTTAATTCAAGCAGCTGTTCTTACATTGGGCGCGGGGTCGATCTTGCCGTAGTCAAAGGCTTTTTTAAAGGTCATTGGCCTTTTATAAAATGAATTGTACTGGGGCTTGAAATGGAGGCCCTCAGCAAAGAATGGCAGCATTTAAAGAATTAAAACAATCCGGCTAATTTTAATGCTTTGATGAGTTCAGGCATAGGAAGGCCAATTATGGCTGATTGGTCTGCGGTTACATGTTGGAAAAGCGTGCGGCCTCGCCCCTCGATCCGGTAGCCGCCCACGCACCCCTCCCACTCGCCAAGTGCGACGTAGTCAGAGATTTCTGAATCCGTTAGCGGGCGCATCACCATGGGTATGTCAACCATACCCTCACAGATCGTTTCAAGACTACCCGAAGCGTTAACTTTGACGAGACAAAAAGCTGAATACAGGTGATGGGTTTTGCCTTGAAGTGTTTTGAGTTTGGCTTCGGCTTGCTCAGAGGTTGTAGCCTTATCGAATACAGTTCCTTCAAAACCTAACACCTGATCAGCTCCGATCACGATCCGATCGGCAGGAAGATGCCTGGCCACATCAATTCCTTTAAATTCAGCACGCTTTGCAGCCAGAACGGGAGGCGGGAGCCCGGAAATGGTTTTTTCGTCTCCGGTGGGGCTGATAGCTTCAAACGTAAAGCCCGCATCCTTCAGTAATTTCTGGCGAAATGGTGAGGAACTAGCGAGTATGAGTTTAGGTTGGGTCATAGTGGTCCAGCGTCCATCAAATTGCTTTGCGTGTGATTGGTTAATATGTTCTTATTCTGCCTGACTTATGTTTGATCACGCTTCAGATTCAGCTGACAACTCCGTGGATGGAGACTCGGACGACAAGTTCGCTCCAGAGGAATTTTTGCGGCTTGCTCTCAATCCGGACTCTACCACAGCACGCGGTGCCAGGCTATTCAGGACTGACGTGCGTCAATTTATCAATTGGCGTTGGCAAATGGCCCATCAGATCACGAGGGCCGAGCAAGCAGTAAAAGTGATGGATCTTGATGTTGCTGAAGAACAGGGCTTCGCACAGTTAGACCAAATATTTAATGCAGGAGCTACGCCTTACTATATGTCCCTGGCTCGCCTGCAAACTGAAGACAAACTCTGTCCTATCAGGCTTCAAGCAGTGCCTCGCAGTGAAGAGCTTATCGACCGGCTCGGGGTGGCAGATCCACTCCTCGAAAAAGAGCACTCTCCAGTACGAGAGGTCGTTCATCTGTATCCAGACCGCGTGGCTTTTTGCGTGGCTATGCTCTGTCCGGTGTACTGTCGGTACTGCTATAGAAAACGCCGGGATGGTGAAGATGGTCTACACTTTAACCGCGGCATCGTAGACCGCGGTATTGATTATATTGCCTCAAACAAAGCTATAAGGGATGTACTCATCACAGGTGGTGATCCGTTCATTGCCAGTGATCAGGCCATCGAAAGTCTTGTTGCTAGAATCCGAGCCATACCTCACGTGGAGATTATCCGTTTTGGTACGAGAACACCCGTCACTCTGCCTTACCGTGTGACAAAATCTCTTGGACAAATGCTGGCAAAATATCATCCGATTTTTGTTAATACTCATTTTAATTGCCCAGAAGAATTGACGGATGAGGCTAAGTTGGCCGTCGCTAATCTTCTGGATGCTGGAATTCCCGTAGGCAACCAGTCTGTTCTGTTAAAAGGTGTGAATGATGATTACGTCAGAATGTATGACCTGCTCCGTGGCTTACTTAAATTTAGAGTTCGCCCCTATTATTTATTTCATCCGCACAATGTTGCAGGAACCGAACATCTAAGACCGACCGTCGATGCGGGTCTTGCTATTATGAAAAAGCTCCGCGGTAATATCACAGGCCTCGCTATTCCAACTTACATCGTCGATACGCCCAGTGGCAAAGTGCCCGTCGGGCATAACCATATTTTAGGTCGCGACGGCGAGGACCTTATTCTCGAAGACGTTCGCGGTGAGATATGGCGTGAGCGTGGTGTTTTTTCTTAACGTCTTTTAATAAAAAATTTTAACTAGCTAAAAGTCGTAGACCAATTATCTCCAAGGAAACCAGCTTCGTGACTGTGTGGCTGGTTT
>JBEIGW010000294.1:0-3655 GCA_040381655.1 Deltaproteobacteria bacterium | reverse complement strand
TTTTATCCCACGCCAATATACTGGCAAATATTCGAGCAATGGGTGAAACTCTCCAAGCGTCCTCTAAGGATGTTTTTGTCAGATGGCTGCCGCTCTAACATGATATGGGCTTAATCGGCGCCTGGCTGGGCAGTCTTTACTACGGATGTGCATTTATTGTTATGTCGCCTTTCAGTTTTCTAAGTCGACCAAAAGTTTGGCTTGAGACACTGCACAAATTTCGCGGGACGCTTACGGCAGCACCAAATTTTGCATTTGAGCTATGTTTAAAGCATATAACCGAAGAAGAGGCGCGCGCTTTTGACCTTAGCACTGTCCGGGCTGTGTGTAATGGAGCAGAACCAGTGTGTGCAAAGACTGTGTTGCGGTTTAATGAGCGCTTTAAGGCAAGTAAGTTGGCTCCAAACGCTCTCCTACCAGTTTATGGCCTTGCAGAAAGCACTGTTGGGCTTGCTTTTCCTCATTTGGGTTCAGGTGCAAAAATCGATGTAATTGACCGGGAAAAAATTGAGCGGCTGACTATAGCAGAGCCATCTGAACCGTCTAAAGGTGAAACAATCGAGTTTGTTAGCTGCGGTTTTCCGTTACCGGGTCATGAAATTAGGATTGTCGATGATTCGGGTCATGAAGTCTCCGAGCGAAGAGAAGGGCGGATTCAATTTAAAGGACCATCGTCTACGTCGGGTTACTTAAATCTCGAAGTTGAAAACAGAAAGTTATTTCGGGGCGACTGGCTAGAAACTGGCGATCTTGGCTATATGGCCGACGGGCAGATTTTCGTGACGGGCCGCATCAAGGATCTTATAAAGCATGCTGGAAGGAATGTTCACCCGGAAGAATTGGAGCTGGTGATTGGCGATATTCCCGGAGTAAGAAAAGGTTGCGTCGCTGTTTTTGGCATAACAGACCCTAAATTTGGCACCGAAAGACTCGTTGTTGTAGCAGAGACCAGGGAGGAGGAGCCTGATCGTCGGGAATCAATTAGACAAGGCATAAACGAGAAACTGATGGATATTTTAGGTTTCGCTTCCGATCAAGTGAAGCTTGTAAAGCCCCATACTTTATTAAAGACATCCAGTGGTAAACTTAGACGCTCCGCTTGTAAAATCCTGTACATTCAAGATGAACTCAATGTCTCTCAATGGCAATTAAAAGCCCGGCTGCTTCTGTTTATGATTCGTTCATTTTTGTTGAAGATAAAGATTAAACTGAAAATGAATTTTGAAATAGTGCGTTCGTTTTTTATTTTGTTCCTTGTTATTCTATCCGCTTTGCTACTATGGCCATTTGTGTTTTTTTTACCCACCATCAAATCACGATGGCTTGGAGTGCGATTAGCAGCCAAAATCTCCTTGTGGATTGCTGGTGTAAAACTAGTCACGGCGGGTCAGCAAAATCAAAACCAAGCAGTATTTGTCGCAAACCATGCAAGCTATTCAGATGTGGTGTATCTTCTCGCAGCACTGCGATATCCTGTTTCATTTGTCGCAAAAGCAGAACTGAAACGAATTACTCCAGTAAAAAGCACACTTGACCGACTTGGTGTTATTTATGTCGAGCGATATGAGCTCGCCGCTTCGTTGCGTGACGCAGCGTATACTACCAAGATGGCAAAAACAGGGAAAAGTTTATTATCCTTTCCAGAAGGCACATTCACCCGGGCGTCAGGACTCCTGCCATTTCATGTGGGGCCATTTTTGACGGCTGTGGAGTGTGATTTACCCGTGGTTCCTATCGCTATAACAGGTTCTCGGTCGATTCTACACCCTGGTAGTTGGCTAATAAGGCGGGGAATAGTGAAAGTAGAAATACTAGATCCAGTCAAAATGGATGACGGCGAAAAAGTGTCGTCTACAAAATGGGAAAAAGCCCTTGTTCTCCGAGCGAAAGCAAGGGAGGGTATTTTAAGTAAGTGTGGAGAGCCAGATTTAGCATTACCTTGACGGCATCGCCTAGAGTTAAAATTAATTGGTGACTTTCACGCTCAATACTTGGATGTTCGTTTCCTGTTCATTATACAAATCCTTATATTTGCCTACGCTAGTCTGGTTCTTGGCTGAGGTTAGAAACGTTCGGTTGCCGACATTATCAGCTAGGGAGATGTCAGGCAAAAAATATTCCCCGCTCGGAACTTGTTCGGGTAGCTGAAAATCAAGCGCGTACCAATCATTGTCCATCTTTTTGAGCGAACCATCGCAAATTAGGATTCTATCCTTCATATTGGCATCATCCTCTGCCAGATTTTGAGTGACCATGCTCGCACGACAAAAGTTTCGAATCAGGTACGTGGCTTGGCCAGAGACTCCAGACAGATCGTCTGTTGCTTGGATCAAAACAGAGCCTTTTTCTCCCGGCTTGTAGGTCGCACGATCAGTTTTAATCGTGATTATTTTTGGACCAACGGTATCAGTTTGTTGGGTGCTTTTGACGGATATTAAAACAGTCTCAGGCTTACTCATATTGCCGACCAGATCCTTGACGCTTAGATCCATGCTGTAGTCACCGGGTGGTAGGCCAATGTAAGTTGTGACGGCGACTTCCCAGGCTCCATCTGGTCTTTTTTTGGGACTCGTACAGGCATGGATAGCGTATTCAGTCGGGTCAATTTCAGCATTTTTGGGCACGTCTGTGCGACTATGCTGGAACCATTCACGATGAAGCGCTCTTTCGCAGAAATGTTGCGGAGAGAAAGCAGGATCATTATCCATGGCTTGAAAAATAAGCTTGGCAGATTCTCCAGCCGTTAGCTCTGACGGTTCAAATCTTGCGCTCAAGATGGATGGCGGCAGAGTGTCAGCGCGATCATTTTGAACTTTTAAAGTTGCCATAGGAATCAAGGCTTCATCTGTCGAAATTCGGGAACGATAAACGTTGCGTGTAGTATCGGGTAGAAGTTCCATTGAATTACCAGCTTCATCCCAGACTGTTAGTGGGTAGAGAAAGTAATGACCTGGCTTCATTTTAGGATTTGTAGGAACATCAAACTCGTACCAGTCATTACCGAGGGACCGGAATTCACCACAGGCATCGACAGAGTCCCAGTTTGTGGTTGTGAGCTGACGACAGGTTTGCTCAGCCCGTCTTGCGACGCTTCCTGCTGGTGAAGTTCCTTTGATTGCGGTCATGTTGTCAGTGGCACGAATTTTAAGTTTGACAGTTTGCCCCGCAGTAACAGTGGCTGGCTCGAATAAAACCTCATGTATGACTGGAGATTGGGTGTCAAAATTGATCGATGCAATGACGCTTGAAACAAGTTTCACACCTTTGGCCTCATGGACAGCATTTGCCGAAACGTGTAGGATGATGCTGTGCGATAGCTTGAAAAGGTACTGTGCTTGTAAAACACCAGACAGCATATTTTGCGTGTACAAGCTTTCGATCCTCGAGTTTTCCACGGGTTTCCAGTCATGATTCCCATTAATTTGGTTTGCATACTCTAAAAGCGAGTCGCTACCTGAGGTAGCGAGATCTTTAACAGAAAATCGCAGCTCGGAGACGCGCTTGCCGAGGCCGTTGGCATAATCGGCATTATCAAGCTTAATGCTGGCATCCGATATGTTTGAGATTTTTAGTTCCTGAGCATAATCGAAAAAGAAATCATAGGTTTTATCGTGATAGCGAATAAATCCGTTGCCAACAACAGTGCCGCCTGATC
>JBEIGW010000293.1:0-3664 GCA_040381655.1 Deltaproteobacteria bacterium | reverse complement strand
TTACCGTTATTGATTTGCCAGACGTAACCACAGCCAAACATGAATTCGCCGTTACTGTCAGCTTGTCCACTGCCAGCTCCCTCGATCAAGTAACCGTCATCCAGGCTTGCGATCATGTCAGAGAGTTTTGATGTCCCCGGTACAATGTAGGTATTACGCATACGAATAAGTGGCTCATCAGAAAACAGCCAGGCTCTGGCGTTACCCGTCGGGTTAACGCCAAATTCAGCGGCCGATTCGCGGTTATGAAGGTAACTGACTAGCTTACCGTCTTTGATGATGACCGTATTCTCAGTTTCGACACCTTCGTCGTCAAAGGGAAGATTTCCCACCGCGTAGCCAGCAATGGTCTCGTGACCACTGTCAGCCATTGTGACGAGGCGGCTTGCCACATCCTGGCCGATTTTGCCGGCCGCGACACTTCCTGCCTTTACGAAGTCGGCTTCTACCGTATGACCAATCGCTTCATGACATAAAAGTCCAACGACGGCTGGAGCGAGTATGACTTTTTTACGGCCACCTTCTGGATACTTGGCATCAAGAAGATCCACACTCGTCTTAGCGATGTCTTCTACCATGTGATCAAGGGTGGGGTGTTTAAATAAACACGTCCAGCCGCCACTGACTCCTGCACCTTTATTGCTAGTCGCTCGCTGCCCGTCTTTTTCTGCAATCGCTGAAAGAGAAATCTCGGGCTGCGCAATCTGAAAGCTACAGTTGGCGCCGTCACTTGTAACAATGGCTTTTTCCTCAAGATACTCGGTGTACCTGGCTCTTGCCGTGTGCATCCGAGACGAAGACTTGGCAAGTTGATGCTCAAGTTCAATGATCTTTCCAAGCTTATCGGCAATAGGCATATTAGAAAGTTCTATGAATCCCTCGCCTGTGAAGTCCTTAGTCGAGAGTTTTCCTTTGCGAAGTTCTAGATGATGTGCGCCCTTAGCCTTGGCCAGAAGACTGGCGTTGGCCTTGGCCTGTTCAATGGCCCTCTTAATAGCTGCCTCGCTGACATCGGCTGTGGCTGCAAACCCCCAGGATCCATTGACGAGAGCCCGCACTCCGACGCCTTCGGTGAGAGAGTGATTGGCCACGTCGACGCGGCCCTTGGTGGCAAGGAAAGAATTACTGGTTCGTTTGTGCCAGCGAAGTTCAAGGTAGCCCGCCTCTTTGCGGATCAGTTCTGAGAGAATTTGTTTCATGGGCATAAAAAAGGCCTCCAATCTTGGAGGCCAACTTTATCAAAAATATGTGACGAATGCCTAGGTTAGTTTCGTTCTGCGAGCCTCTTGCCCAGAAATTATTTACAGGCAGGAATCATTTGCAGCTGAGTGGTCTGAGGGGGCTGCGTTTTTTTGTAAATAAGCACAGTTGGTTGCGCATTGGCAGACCGTCGTACACCAGCCACAATACACTTCGAACCTTCAAAGTATAGTTGAGAGCCTTTTGTGATGAGGCAGAACGGATTATCAAACTGACTTATGATCTTGGGTTTATCACTTAGTGACCACACCTTGAGAACACCTGCGAAGCCGCTACCAGTTGCCTGCCAAAAATCCCCTGTAAACATATTAGAGTTCTTTGGCGTATATGAAATCACCCTGCCTTCGAGAGTCTTTTCACTTATGGGGTGTCCGTTGCTGCTGCAGAATACGTCTGGTTCAACTGACAGATGATCACGAACATACAATGCTGAGTTGTAGGACTGAATCATCCCATTCAAACCAGTTAGGGAAAGTGAGTCAGACGGGCGAGAGGTACAAGGTACCCCTGTGCAGCTGAAATCGTGGTCTTTACCATCCAACGTCACAGCGGCATTAAACTTCGTCTTTGATAATTGTGATAGGCCGGACCATACGGCGCCCCATTTGTTCGTTTCTCGTTGTGTTTCATCGATAGGTGCACCGCCCGCAACAGAGGCAGAGTAATCAAGGCTGTCAACCTGTGTTGGTTTAATACGCTCCCCGGTCGAGTCAAGAAGAGAGCAACCCACATCTTTTGCGCCGTCTGCTAACGCGCAAGTCAAATAAGCTCCAGTCACCACATATGGATCAGCCGCATCGATGGCGACGGCATCGTCTTTTTTCTTACTGTCTTTGTTGGTCCCAGAGTCTCCACTCATCGACGTTCCGCCGCATCCAGACATAAGCCCGAAACCAGCTAGGGCGAACATCAATGTTAGTGATTGTCTCAGCATGACCAAGCTCCCGTGTCCCTTAGCGACAGGCTTAAAAGCCGCGCACCGTATGAGAAGGCCATCGGCCAGGGTTTGGGCATTATTTAGGCGCCCTGAAAAAAATATTTAACAACCTGAAATGATTGAATTAACTAAGCCACATGGAGGGGTAATTTTTTAGGGTTCTTTTAGGGTTGCTTAAAACATCCTGACGTCTTGGGGGCTTGCCCCTAACTCGGGGCTTTGAAGATGAATGGATCAGGGGTATGCTCCTAGGCCGGTTCGCTAACCATCTGAAACAGCAAACGTTTCTCAAGAAGGGGCATGCTTTATGAAAGCTATATCTCTGGACGTCTCGGTGTCCACCTCCGTTGACGGCCTTCATGCCGACGGACTTCTTTGTGTTATCGCTCTTGATGGAAAAAACCAGCCAAAGCTCGAACAGTTTGTCTCCAAGTTACCGTCCTGGCTCAAATCAGATTTCGAGAGGGTTGCTAAAAAGAGGGACTTTAAACCAAAAGCAGGTAGTTCCCTCACGTTTGATGGGTCTGATGGGATTCGAAAAACACTCCTGATCGTCGACTCCAAGGCCTCGATGTATGAGATGCTGGTCGCCGCAAGAAAAGTGATTGATGGGGCTGTTTTTGACGCAAAAGTAAAACATGTGGCCGTTGACCTCATTCAGGCTGGCGCCCTTTCAGATGATCTAGCAAATGCCGTAGTGTCGGCGTCGGCAGCTAAGCTCTATAAGTTTCCCAAATACGAAGGCCCGACGAAGGATAAATCCGAAAAATCTAAGAAAGAAGATGAGTCCCTCGAAATCACATTGGTCGTTGGCAAGGTTCATCTCAGAACGGCCCAGAAAATTGCTGAAAGAGCCGTCACTGAAACCACGGCTGGAACCAATCTTGTGAGATGGCTCGCCAAAAGAGCCGGCAATGATCTGACATGTAAGCACTACGTAGACTATCTTCGAAGCCTCGCTAAAGAGCGCCGATGGTCTTTCAAACACCACGGTCATGAGCAACTTGAAAAAATGAAGGCGGGTGCTTTCCTTGCTGTCGTCAAGGGTTCAGCCCACAAAGATTACGGAATCATCGAGCTGACCTATACTCCAAAAGTAAAAACCACGAAGCATTTGGCCCTCGTGGGTAAAGGCATGATGTTTGACACCGGCGGGCACTGCCTAAAGGCGTCAGCATACATGCTCGGAATGCATGGTGACATGGCAGGAAGTGCCGTCGCGTTAGCTACTCTAAACGTAGCAGCTCTGGAGGCTTGGCCAGTGAAAGTCTCCGCGTATCTTGCGGTGGCTGACAATATGATCGGGCCTTTGGCGTATAAGCCAAATGACGTCATTACATCCATGAAAGGCACGACCATTGAAATTATCGATACGGATGCCGAGGGTCGCATGGTGTTAGCTGATACGCTATTCTACGCGTCCAAAGCAAAACCAACTCTTATAATGGATTTTGCAACACTGACAGG
>JBEIGW010000292.1:0-3685 GCA_040381655.1 Deltaproteobacteria bacterium | reverse complement strand
GGTACCGCTTCCAGTCATTAATGTTGTGAGGGTGTACGTATTGATGACGAAATTAGCCACGACCGATTTGTTATTATCCATGGTCACGGTACACGTAGGGGACGCCCCGCTGCATGCACCGCCCCAGCTAACAAAACTGTGTCCGACCAAAGGCGTCGCCGTGAGTGTGACGGTTGAGCCGTGGTTGTAGGTTGCAGTGTTGGGGCTTCTAGAAATGGAGCCGCTTCCCGATACTGTTGTAGTTAAGGTATATGAAGCAACGGGCATCGTGAAAATCCCGCAGCTAGATGGCGCGTCATCCAAACCGACCAGAGACAAACTGTAATCCGTAGCTGTTAACGGACAAGCAAGCCAAGGACTCGTCCAATTGTCACCCGCACCCCAAGCCCCGAGAGACGGATAGTTACCAGATGAAGGCTGATTGGTGCCGTTTATTGTGACGTGCTTGATGCGTCCACTCGATGGAAACTTAGTCACTGACAATTTACATTCAGCCGGATTGGACTCATTACGCACGCCCGTTGGGGGTCCGTTACACTTGGCTGGCTCGACACCGCTAATTGTCTTTGAGCCGCAAGAGTCTGTCGTAGAACCCCGAGTTAAACTAGCCGTTACCGTGACACTACCAGCGGGACAAGGAGAAATGACGCCTTGCCAGTTCCGAGACCCGTCATTGTTGATTACAGTTGACCAAGTTCCTGATCCTGCCAAAAAGGCTGGCGTCGTGTTGACCGTCACAACAGAGTGACTTTTCTTGTCACGCTTTAAGGAAATACTACACTTCAAAAGATCACTGGGATCTCGACCACCATCCAAACTGTTTGCAACACAGTCGGCCGCCAGTTCAGGCACAGTCCTTGAAGGGCTACACGTGGACGTAGATACCGCACCAAAAACATTCCGAGTTAACGTCGCCGTGAGCGTCTGTGCATCTTCAGAGCAAGGCATTGTGCCAGACCATGAGCTGCCGGAAAATGCGGCTGCAGGTCCCGTAAACGTCTGGCCTCCCACCGTGATGCCGGTGATGATACCCTCGCCGCTATCTTTTTGAAGACTCATCTGACAGGTGCGCAAGTCATCTCCGGTCCTCGTCACCGTAAAGCTATTAGGCACGCAAGACACAGGCCCAGGCATCGTCACCACGACCGGGCATGACTTCGAGGAATCCACACCCTGCAATACCACTTCAAACGTAGCCTGATTAATCCCACTGGCAATTAAAGCACCTAAAGCACTTTTAACCGGATCAGTTGGAATTCCCGTAATTGTATGTAACGCCGACGTCCTTGGACTGTTCCAAGGTAAACTCACCATATCTCGCCTAAGAAGCTCAGTCGCACCGTACTTGACATGATAGCCCAAGGCTACACCGGTCGCATTCACTTCCAACGAAAATGCATCTCCTGGCCTCACTTTTACATTCCCTGGAGTCGAAATGGCACCGCACGTGGGGGCAGGAGGAGGCTCAATGACCCCCAACTCAGCGACGGCTTTGTTCTCACCCGACTGCGTGTTACTTCCCTTCATGTTACTCGCGTAATTTTGAGAACTAATCTCGGCACTGGCGCAATAGAGCCCCGTAAACGAGGGCTTACTGATCCCAGCACTATCGCAATTTCGGAAAGAGTACGTCACAAGTGATTCGGTTCGCTTTAAAGTCTCGTTTCCACCAGTCACTAACTTTGCGTCGTTTATAGCGCTATTCACATCCTGCGCTTTGGCACGAGTGCTGTCGTTAGTGAGAATCACAACCTTGGCAGACGACCCGTCACTTACAAACGTTTTCCAGTTCGCCCCTGTTGGAGGATTCACTGTCTTATCTACCTTGTTGGCTGGTTGGGCGGGGCTGCCAACGGCACCAGATACGTAAGGAATGGGGTAAATGAGGGGAAGAATTTGAATGTTGGACGCCGCCTTGACCGCACAGTTGGTAGGCGGAGGGATTGGTTTTATGTGATGCTCCAAAATACAGTCCGCTGTCCACATCTGAAACTTATTTGCCGCAACGTTCGGAGGGATACTTATTAAGGCTTTCGCGATCATGGCAGCCGAGCCAGGAATTTCCTTGGCTTGTTTCATACTCTGAGCCATTTGGTTGGCTTTACGCTGTGCGGTTGACCGATCCAGCATGACTTTGCCGCCGGCAACAGCAACAGCCGACGCAATCAAACCGGTTATAATCAGCATGTTACCGGATTGCCCATCGGTTGAACGATTTTTAACTGGGAACAATATAAACATCGTTGCCACTCCCAATAGGTTCGATCGGCTGTCCATCATCCACCTTGAGGACAGAGGCCAACCTCTTGTAAAAACAGGAAAAAAAACACTATTTCAAAGCTGGACCCAAATTGAGGCCTAGGCATCGCATTACTTCACTGGCGTATATTTAAAGTCCGGCGCCAGTCTCTTTGATGTGGTCACAAGAACTTTACTATCTGCCGTCGCAAGACTAGCCGCAATTTTTGCATTATCCATACCGCCCATTTGCGCGACACGCGCATAGACTGGAATCAAAGTAATTGCCCAGCGATCATAGCGGTTAACGTTAAGCGACGTTGCTGCAGTTCCCAAATTATATTGATACGATGGCCAGTCAATACAAATACCCATGGCGAGCGTACCCTGACGTGACATCCTGCCAACATCTTGTTCCTCAGGTGGGAAGAATTTCGTTGTTGTGACAGTTGGCTCGCCTGAAGTGGCATCATATTTATATATATTAACTGATAACCGTGGAGCTTTGCCTGCGGGACACTCTAGGCACTTGGCAGCTCTAAGGGATCCTTTGGCTTTGTTATGCAGATCTACAGCCGCTGGCTTTAATCGTGCATCCGAAATATCAACACAATCCGCCCTCAAAGGCTCGAGAATTGCATTTCCTGTTGCGCCATCTATATGCTGGTATGAATAAGTAACACTCATGACACAAGCTGACGAATTGCAAGACCAAAAGTTGGTGTCAGGAAGATCCTCGCCATAGGGTCCAGTCACGCTCGTGATAAACTGGGACAACTCCCTTTTAATTATATTTGCAGCCAGTTCGCGCTCATCCAACGTCTGTGATTTTGACTCATGCTCCCAAGCTCGCCTTGTAAAATCCGTTAGCAGATTAAAAGCTAATGACCCGACAATACCCGTGATGGCCACCGATACCAAGACCTCGGGAAGTGTCATCCCGACCGAACCAGAACGACGACCCTTAGGAAAAAATTTTGGGCATCTAAGCATTGTAATTGGCGCCCTCCGATACATTCGCTATCTTCGGCAATGTGCTATAAAAACCAAAGAAATCTATGTAAACCACGGTATTTTCTCATTTATTTAAGCAAACCGGAAGATCAAAAAACACTACAGTCCGCCCTTATTGCTCTCCGTGACATTGAGAGTCGAATTTTGATACCATCTAGCCTTCGAAAACCATAAACAGAGGCTATAACCCCTATGGCAAAACTTCCTAATCCCAACGAAAAAGGCTCATCCCTTAATTTTAAATCCCGCTACGAAAACTTCATTGGCGGCGAATGGATTGCACCAAAAGCTGGAAAATACTTCGAAAACATCACCCCTGTCACAGGTAAGACTTTCTGTGAGATCGCCCGGTCCGATTACCAGGATATTGAGCTTGCACTGGATGCCGCCCACCGCGCAAAAGCCACTTGGGGCAAGACTTCAACAACAGAGC
>JBEIGW010000291.1:0-3695 GCA_040381655.1 Deltaproteobacteria bacterium | reverse complement strand
GCTTCCCAAGTGATTTCGCGTGGACCACATACCAAACCGACCATAGATTTGGCTTGTAGCGATAGTTCGAAAAAATGTCCCTGTATCGGCCTTGGCTCTTAAAATGAAGTTCTAACTCAATCGCCACGGAATGCTTTACTCCATGGTAATCAACGCCCATGATTCCGTCGGGCACTGTCTTTCCCTGCATCCTTGAGATGCCATGGCTTCTTGCCATTTGGGATCTGATCTCGTGCTCGGCGATCCAAGAATGTGCGATACCATGTCCTTCAAGGCTCAAACGCAGGTCCGTAAGTTTCACATCATGGGGCAGCGTAGACCGATTGAAATGCCTCTTTGGTTGACGGTCACCGGCCAGTCCCGCCCCTTTCAAAGTCACCGTCCAGGCGCGTTCGGCATTAGCTAGGCCTTCAATTCGCTGGATGTAGCCGTTAGCTTCTAGGGCTCTAAGCCTTCGTAAAACGGTCGTGACGGCAATATTGCCAAAGACCGTTCGGTTGATTTGTTTAGTTGTCATCAATACGTAGCGCGAGAGATAGAAAAGTAGTTTCAAGTCCCTTTGGGTGAGAATCATATGCTCCTTCACCGCAACGCCAGTGGCTGCGGGATTCGAGCCACTGGCAGTTTACGGTTATAAAAAGTCCTTGAGTGCGGAGCGGGTCACGTCGTCTGCGGACTTCGTTCGTCGCTTTTCCTCAAGGCGTCGGTTTAATTCTTCCTCGATTCGCATTTTCAATTCAGCCTCGCGTTTTTTTATTTCTTGCTCGCGCATTAGCCGCTCCTCGGCGACTCGTCTTTGCGCTGCTAGTTCTTCTTGGTTTGCAGGCTTCTGATCGGGCGGCGGCAAATTGGCGGGTTGGATTATGGAAAAAGACGGTGCATAGAATGCTATGAGCAATACGGTCGCCACGACCCCGCCGATTGCCGTGATCAGCCATAGGAAATCATGCACTTGGGAAACGATGGCCCAGGCCGGGTTCCGGGCGCCGGCTGAGCCGTTGACAATCATGTTGCAGTAAATGAACTGAATTCCCCCAAGGAAAAGCGCATAGGAAATTATAAACCGTGTTGAAAGCGGAATTTCTCACCTCTCTTTCAGGCCGAATGGGGCTTGAACATTAGAGTGGATCTCAAATTGATTTTCGCGTGGATTTTGGGGTAGTGGACCCCTCATAGATAGGCAAACCGACGCAATTCGTGCCTTTCGATGCTTCCAGTTAAAATATATCGCTAGCCCATGGCCCGCAGTCCATACGCAAAACAACGCTGCGATCGCTCACAAAATATTTTTATCCAATGGAATTTATTTGTTTTTCTAATCCATATGTGAGCGTGACAACTGCTCATGTGTTGCATTTATGTAACAGTGATGAATAGATCAAGACGAACCAAGGCTGACCGGCTTTCCGGTCATGATGCCGCCCGTGAGATATTTGCAGTCTTTATTCAGCGTGAAAAAACCACGCGAGCGTTGCCCAAGGCCCACTTGCTCGAACTCCTTCGCGAACGAGAAGTCTACGGCGAGTTCTTAAAGCTCTGTATGGAATACGACAATACCGCCGACCTCGGACTCCTCCGCAAAGGTCTTTTGATCGTGGTAAAAAACTTGGGCGTTAGCCACATTGCCAAGGCCGCCAAGGTCAATCGCGTGACCCTGTACCGGATGCTCGCCAAGGGAGGCAACCCAGGTCTAAAGAACCTAGTGGCTCTTTTAAAAGCCATCGGGGTAAGGATTTGGGTCGTAGATGAGGAGTTTTTCAGTGTGCGGGAAAAGGTGTACCGAAGATCGCACAAATCCACCGACAGGCTCTCGATGGCAGCCAGTGGCAACCTGCGGGGGCGAAAGTCCCATAGAGACGACGATTGAACGGATGGCAATACTGAACACAAAACTCACTTTTTTAATCGAGCATCAAATAATTTTAACTGACCAACAACCTCAGCAAATGCAGCGGAAAAATCGGGTGGGGTCTTGATTGAAGCCATCGCGGAGGCCCACCCCCTCTCGAGAGTGGTGGTATCAATTTTATGAACAGTAGAGTGCAGTTCATCGGGCAAATCTGAATTGCGGTATTTAAAGCATGCGCTCAAAGCGCTGTGTAGCCTGCCATGATTTACTTTAGGAAGAAAAATAGATAGGTCATAAACATCTTTAGATCTAGAGTTGTCGTTCCCCCTTTCAAGAAGAGCATGCATCTTTTCCGCAGCGATTGTCTCAATGGGGTAAACTAACCAACTGATTTCGGAGTCTCCCAAAAGCTCCTTTGTCTGAACGCGGACGGGATCAACTGGATCCCCAATACCCAAGTCAAAATTGATGATCTGAGCCCTCTTTATATTTTTTGGAGGATTTCCTAATCCAGCTCGATAGATTTGGCGGATACCGCCATATTCACCTTGTGTTTTTAATTCGATTTGCTTTTCGAATAGAAACCAAACTCCATCTCCGATGTCAGACTGTATTGCTGCCGATGCAACTTTTAGGGCGGATTCCAAATCTGACTTATTTAAGATGGCATCAAGATCTACGGTGAACCGATTTGAGTTGTAAACCCGCAGACTCACAAACCCACCCTTGAAGACTAAGCATTTGTTCAACTTGTTGTTCGCGACAAGTCGCACGGTCAGCCTTTCTATAAGAAAAGAAGTCAGCAAGTTCTGAAAAATAAACCCCTGCTTTTTTGACAGCGTGAGGAGCTTGGCCGATATGGAAGTGGCTTTAGGGTGAATGTTCATTCGACGACGTATTCCCAGTGCTTGAGAAGCGTGCTTTTTAATTTAAGCTGCTCCGCTATGACTCCAAGTTTTCTTTCGGTGGTTAGTCCTTGCTCAAGTGCACGCCTAATAGCCTGTATTACAATACGGAGCCCTATCTTGGACGAAAAGTGAAGGGCCTCAATAAGCGTTCGTTCCACATTGGTAATTCTATAAATCCCGCGGTCCGTGATTCCGTGTCTAAAGGAGTTTTTTGATCGAAGGCAACGATATAGTTTGTCGCGACTCATCTTGGCCGGGGGGACAATTACCCAAATATTTTGGGGCACTTGTTCGACTAGATGATAATGAAAAAGTGCGGTTAGCCCTCCGATGACTGACTTCGGGCCGAATTTGGCGCAGGCAACAGCATAGTCAACAGATTCAGCAGGAACATTAGCTTGGGGATGAAGATAGCGCCCTCGACCAACCCGCAATATTAACCCTTTTTTCACCAGTCTTGATAGTGTGGACTTAGGTAGGTCAATTTTGCGTCGCGCGTCGCTTGCGGAGAAAATGCCTAGCTGCTTTAGTCTTTTGAGAGTTACTTGATTACCCATCAATTTAGCATGTTGGTTCAAACTGCACATTTTGTCAATAAAATGTGACTTTTCGGTCATCTCATTTTGAGACAGATATTTGCATACATACCGACAGTGCCAATGCCGTAAAAATGCGGATTCGGCACGAAGCATGTCCGGTTTGTGTCCGAAAATAGACGAGAATAGGCAAAAATGGAAGGAAGCAAAGAACACCAAACTCATCGAGTCTTGGTTTGCGAACAATTTGCTAATTCATTGGATCGGTTAAATTTTTTAGCTGATCCAATGAGTTAAAAAACAGTTTTGAAATTAAACGAAAAGCTATCGTGCCCAACGTCGGTATCGGAACGACCTCTCCTTCGGAACAGCTTGACGTAAACGGAAACGTACGAGCCACAT
>JBEIGW010000290.1:0-3697 GCA_040381655.1 Deltaproteobacteria bacterium | reverse complement strand
GTAACGCTGAGCTCAGGCAGTCAATGGCGCGAGTAGATGAGTTCCCAAAAACATTTGCCCTGTTTAAAGTGATGGATCAAGAGCTACAGGGCATCCAAGTGACCGAGTCGAACAAAAACATCGCAGCGGCAAGCACCGGGGCAGGTTATGACCAAGCCGCGTTTAGTCTTGGCATCTTTCGTGGCCTATTTGGTGGACTGGGGAGAGTCGCTGGAGGCCTCGGACGAGGCTTGTTCAAAGGCGTAGGGTTTCTGGGGAGGGGCGTGGGAGCGCTTGGGCGTGGAATATTTAACGGCGGTCGCAATCTCATTGGCGGCGGAGGCCGGCTATTGGGTGGCGCTGCCGGTGGACTGGGTAATATTCTAGGAGGCCTTGGTGGAATGGCGGGAGGCGCCATGCCTGGAGGTGATGGTGGCGGAATGGGCGGCGGTGGCATTATCAGTATGATTCAAAGCCTCTTTGGTGGCGGACAATAGCCTCGTCTTTTACTCGATAATATTTAAAGATAAAAAGCCGGTCAAAAGGGCACTTGAAGCCGTCCCATTGAGCGGTTTTTGAATTCCTGAATATTCATTAAATGTCGCTCTGTTCCAAGGCGCGGACTGCACCTTTAGATTCTCTTTTGAGACATTTAGATATGTATTTACAGATAGTTACACCAACCACCCCGCTCTGGTTAAAGTTTCGCTCCCCAACGCCGAAAACCTAAATACTAACCGGAGGTTATTATGCGTTCTGCTAGAGTGGACCAAATAATTTATTTGGCATTAGGTTTGGCGTTGGTGACGTCATGTCAAAAAAACGCGGCCGACAGTGGCGCCACATCAAGGACCGGAACGAAAACAACCTCAAGCACTTCGACCGACACAACACTTTCATTCGAATCAACGACTCCAACTACACTCTATACATCCGAAGTAAAGACCAACTATTGTTCAGCATTTGTAGTGAAAGCAAAAAACAGTGCGGGCGAATCCGTTTCTGGAGTGAAGATTGAGTTATCATTATCTGGAGTCAGCGCTGAAGAGGTTGCGACTTGGGGCACATTACCTGCCACCCTGACGACTGGGGCAGATGGCCTAGCATCAGGACAATTCTGTTCCGCATCAAAAGTTGGAACAGCTATTTTAGTAGCTAACTACAAGGATGCGGCAGGAAAATCTTCTACGGCAAATTCAAGCCCCATTCAAATCACACTCAAACCACTCTTCACGTTGACCTACAAAGGTAGCAACCTGGCAACCCTAGGCGCAGCTGCAACTGATCCAATTAAGATGAACCTTTTTGAGAGCGGCCCAAGTGATTGCGGAAATATCGAGTTTTCCCTGAAAAAGGGTGAAGATCCCTTGGCTGATGTCCAGCTGAAATTCCAATCTGATCTTGGATATCCAAGCGGAACAAAACTTAGATTACGCGCCAGCACAGATATACCCTACGAAGTGGATGCGCAGACCCAGCGGAAATTTCTCTCTTACACGGCAACGTCAAACTCTGACGGTGTATTCACAATCCCCATTTGCGCTGGTTCCCTTCCCGGCGGGTTAATCGTATATGCTAATTATACCGACGCATTCGGAAAAGTAATCTATGTGAAATCACCTTCAATTACAGTTGGGGCCGGTTTTGCGAGCCTATTGAACCTAGGCCTAGGCTTCAATTCATCGAATGCTCGAACCCTTCAAGCTCTATTTAACAACGAAATACCTACGCCTCTAGAGTTCACCGCCCAGATCAACTCGAAACTTGGTGGCCGGTTGAGTGTCCTCGATCCTATCTCAGTACACTTAGAGAGTGGCGGAATCACGTTTGACAATAATAATGGTGGCGTTCCGGATGACAATGGTGCTATGAAATTTTCGGTTATCGCCTCTCACAACGGATCTTACCGGCCCACCCCTGTGTATTATTTTAATAGCGCCTCAGCACAAGCTAGCTGCAACCCTATTGGAATTGCAGGATCATTAACAAGCTCGACATCAGTATTTCTATTTAAAGATCTCGCCAAAAACTGGCGCTCCACCATGGTTTATACGACACGGGGGCAAGAACCTTACGTGGATGCAAACGATAACAAAAAATATGACATCGGAGGTGACGGATTTTGGGACAAAGACCAAGACGGAACCTATACTCGCGGTATAGATGCTGTGACATATTTTGGTTCTCTTTCCGCGACACCAGCGTGTCGATGCCTGGAAAATCCATCCGCTGCACCAGTGGCTGGTATTCAAGCGACCCCTTGCACAGAAAACCCTAGTCTACCATCATGTTTCAGAACCAATAGTGAATGGTTTATTGATTTGCCAACGCCGTTTATCGACGCCGATGAGAACGGAAAATATGAAGCGACTGTCAATGGCTCTGATATGGATCGACTCATAGGCGATAGTTACCAGAACCCGAATGGCAAACGCGACAGTGACACGACCATTTGGAAATCAACCACGCTTCCCGTCTACACAGGAACATCTATTTACTCTATGACACGGGCCGGCATTACAAAAGGACCGGGTACTTCCGCAATAACTCCAATTTCAGAGCCTTCGACCTTTGAATATAATCCAGCCCTTGAATACCTCGGTTGGCCCTTAAGCGAACCTCGCCATGCCAATGCTAATACAACCATAACTCCAACATCTAACGATTGGGAAAGTGATTGGCGCTATGTGCATGCTCAGGGAATATGCGGGACTCCGATACCAGGCGGAGCAGAGATAAAAATAAATATCGTCCCACGACCTGCATTAGCCAGCGATCGTGCGGTGACGGGCCACATTTACATCCAAGAAGGCGATTACATACTAGATCCGTCTCGACAACTTTTGGTTGATGCTACCGGTGCAAGTACAGCAAAAATGAATTTTAACTCTTCTGACCATCCCGCTGCTCAAGCCTCATTCCCCGTGGAGTATGAACTCAAGGTTAGTCCGTGCAGCCGAACTCCGGCCGGCGGAGAGGGCAACTGGTGTTCAGCGAGCCAATATGAAATACTGACCACTGTTGATAGGACAACGGTACAGAGCTGGTTAACGGTAGCCGCAATTGACGAAAGCACCTGTGTAACACCGACATGGAAGAAAAATATGACCACGTTTAGTTGTGAATCCTGCCCTAAAAACAGCCCCAAATATATTGCAGCTTCAAATTCATGCCAACCCTGTCCAAGCTCCACCCCGCTTTACACTGCTGACGATAACCAATGTAACGCATGCCCAGCAGCAACACCTGACTACGACACTGCCACAAATACATGTGTTGCCCCCCCAGAGCCAGCAGCAGGATCGTAGAAAACGTTGTAAAGCCTGCGCCCCACAGCCCAGGGAAGAGATCCCAACACTGTCAAATGCTCATGCATATGTCGTCAAACTGACACTTAAAATGTCAAAATATTAGGGGGTTAAGCCTGGAATAGCCCTTGCACCATACAACCTACTGTCATCGCACAACCAAGCTTCAGCGTAGGGAGCAATTCACCGTGAAAATTCATCACGTTTCTTACCTCCTTATTTTCACCTTGGTTGCTAGTTGCAGGCACCCGTCGTCCAACCCAAAATCTTCCTCGCGACTTGGATCTATCGACAATTTTATTGTCGACGACGCGCCGATAGCTCAAGAAAGCCTTTTAGTTGCTGATGAAACTCACCAAAAAATAATTTGTCGCCGCCGTGCAGGTTCCTCTCTCATTGGCGATATGACC
>JBEIGW010000289.1:0-3708 GCA_040381655.1 Deltaproteobacteria bacterium | reverse complement strand
CTGGTGATATTTTCAGGTACCACTCGGGGCCCTTTTTCCAGGGTATAAATATCAAAACCGCAATACAAAAAAGTGAGACACAGTTCGAAAACAGAATTATCGTTAGCTGAGTTTTCAGACCGCCTTGATCTCCCTAAGGGGTGACGGCCAAGTAAAGGTTGGCGAACCAAGGAACAAACTGCGCATGAAAAGCATTTGCTACCTCGCTAATCGCAATAATAGTGTCGACTCCGGGTAGCTACTTTTTTTCGTCGATTGCGTCGAGTTGGAGCTTGTGGCGAACTTAGGATCTTAGTAGCAAAAACACAATATTCGAAAGCACAGTTGACATGAAAACGAGCTGTTCGATCACGAGCCACAGAAAAGCAGACCTCAGCTGGAGCAAGTTTGGGAGAATGGGTGTTTTGAAAAGTACCATAGCAAGGGAGCACTGTAGAATCATTTAGATGTAGAGAAGCATGCCTAAGAAGTTTAGCCCCTGCTTAAGTCCTTCCCATGGGATACGCTCGCCACTGTGAGACAAACCCTTAAGTTCAAACAGCAGGCCGACAAATATCCAAGACTGCCGAAAAAGTTTCTCAAGTTCTTGATGCCAAACTTTTTTCGAGGTGTAGCATTTAGGATCAAGCATTTAATAGACCTCAAACACGGAGCGTGACCAGCACAATCAAAGGCGAGTAAGTAAAACGCAGAAGGTCTTCAATGATTTCAACTGACCGTCAAACCGCCGTCCATCACTAATGTAGTCCCAGTTATCCATCTACTGGCATCCGCTAGAAAAAAAATACTGGCATTAGCCACATCTTCGGGCCTGCCAAATCCAAGCGGATAATTTTTTTCCTCTTGCTCCAAAGAGCCTAACATCTCAGCAGTGGCTTCTAATAAAGGACTATTCACCAAAGCAGGGGATAAGCAATTGACCCGAATTTTTCTTTTAACAACTTCCATGGCCAAACACCTCATCATTCCAACGAGTGCTGCCTTGGACCCTGAATAACCCGCAACGCCTGGTACGCCAATGTGTGCAGCTATGGAAGAAATAAAGAGAATGGAGCCGCCGCTTTGAATTTTTTGTTTTTTAAGTAATCCTTGTGTCATAAGCATAGGCGCGTTGACATTGATGGCCATGATTTCCACCAAATGCTCTTCAGTCATCATCCTAACTGGGCTAAGTCGAGAAATTCCAGCACAATAAACACAGCCATCCACGGCCAGCGACAGTTGATTGATTAACGCATCGCGTTCAGAAGCTTTCGTAAGATCAGCAACCACCATTTGATGCTCAGCCTCGTGCAATAAGCCCATCGTCTCAGCGAGACGCACGGTATCTCTGCCCGTGGCCACGATATTTGCACCCATGTTGCTACAACTGATCGCTATTTCTCGTCCAATGCCAGACGAGGCGCCAGTAACCAAAATTCTTTTGCCAGCTAGTGAAAAAGGATTATTCATTTTTATATTAGCTCAGACAAAACCGCATTTTCAGTATCAAGAATGCAAGTCCCCCAGGACAGTCCAATTCCAAACCCAGAGAGCACGAGCCGGCGCTTTTCCGCACGGAATGATTCGCGTAGGCTGGCAGTGACGGTTACGGGGATAGAACGGTAGCTCCTCGCCAAAGTTTTCCGAAACAAAAGGCCCACCGCGTTGCGGGCAAACATTTTCCAAAGCATAAATAACGTCGTCATACGCCCGCAATTGAATTTTCTTTCCTGCTATCGTTGTGCAGTAACATCGGTTGATACTCAAATTTATGCCATGCTTAGTTCCTACATGTGGCACGCCTATTTAGAGGAGTTATGTCTCCTTTAAAGAGGATTTTTCTCCAAAATAGTGCCCAGGATTAAACGGCTTGTCGTGTATGGAGTGCCCTCAAATAAGTTTTGTGACGTAACGCAGTACCAAGGATGGCGAAAATTCGAATAGCCTACAATTTAGCTAAATTTCTTATCAAGCGTGTTTCTCTAGGATCTTTAAAAACCGCGAAAAGATGGATCGTTACGCAAACGTACCCAAAGGAGCACAGATAACGGGAGCTGTACCATCAGCGAACCACTAAATCATACATAGTCAAGATATGAACAGCAATCTGGTCAATTAGCCGCCCAAAGCGTTCGTTCTATGCGAACGATACCTAATCAATATTAAAAAAATAACAATAATATTGTCTAAACAAGGTTGGAGTCAGCACATGCCCCACACATATATAACGACAGAGCAGTTAACGGAAAACTGCGCGCAGGCAATCGAAGAGCAGGGATTCGCAGTAATTCGTAAGCTCGTCGACGCAGCAACATTTTCACCAGAGTTCATTGAGTACTTGAATGCTACTCCTAAAATCTTTGATGGGACAATCGGAGCTTTCGATTCCCCAGTGATTGACACTATTTCGTCCAAGCTTCAGGAATACCTGATTCCAATAGCAAGCACTCTTGGACTTGCCGTTTCGACCCAACATTTCGGGGTTTGTGCAATCAGGATTAAAAAGGATATGGCGCCACCTAGGCTGCAAAGGCCTTTTAGTCTTCATAAAGATCCTAAAATAGCTCCGGGGGGTGCGTTAAACTGGCACTTAGACCATTATAGTTACTTCATACACAAAGATCATACAAATTGGCTAATCTGCTATCTGCCGGTACTTAAGCCTGAGCGAAGCATCTCTAATGTATCGATTATTCCGACTAATGTTTTGCGGGAGAGAGACCCTTACACACACGAAGCGATCAAAGGTCGTGGTGCAATGAGGTTCCGTAAGGTAGAGGTGGACACTCTAGAGTGGTTCGAACATCGATTCCAAAGCCATCCAGGCCCAAGGATAGGAAGTTGGTGGGCGGTAGACGACTACGATGATAGTAGTATGGGTTGGGAGTTACGTCTCGATCTAGAGGAGTGCAAGCAAACGCCGCAGTTAGATGTGGGCGACTTGTTAATTATGCGAGCCGACGTCATTCACCGCACAGAAGATTCCCTTTCCGATCGGATAGCTATACGCTGCGATGCGATTCCCCCGCATGCGGCATTACCCGCTGCGGAAATCGCAAAACGACTACAGTCCGAAATCAATGAGATGGGGACAAAGCGGCGATATAGCGTACTTAGATGGTTAAGCGCTAATGCCCAACTTATGATCTAGATGAGTCTACGGCAAGTCTACGTACAAAGAAATGATGCATCGGATAAAAGAAGCTAAGCCTGTAATGACAGCGTAAAAATCTGCTCAGGTACTATCCAGAAAGGGAGACGACATGAGTACGACGATGGCAGAGGAATTCAAGCGCTGGACGGCCAAACGCAAGGCGCAACTGGTCTTAGATATCTTGCAAGGCCGAACCACGGTCGCTGAGCCGAGCCTATGACCGTAGACTTCCCCAAACTTGAGACAAGGTATAAATAGAGACTTCCGGTGATTGAGGAAGTCAAGCGGTGAAGAAATCACGATTTTCCGAGAGCCAGATACTGGCGATCCTGACGGAGGGCGGGTCAGGGATTTCGGTGGCTGAAGTCTGTCGCAAGCACGGTATCAGCGCGCCGACGTATTACCAGTGCAATAGCAAATACGCTGGCATATCGCTTCCGGAGCTAAAGCGGGTCAAGGAGTTGGAGGCTGAGAATGCCAAGCTCAAGCGGATGTATGCCGAGCTAGCGTTGGAGAACACGGCGATTAAGGACGTTCTCTCCCGAAAGCTCTAGCGCCGTCGGCGAAGCGAT
>JBEIGW010000288.1:0-3721 GCA_040381655.1 Deltaproteobacteria bacterium | reverse complement strand
GGCGTGGATGTTTGGACGGGCAGAGTGTCTTTAGTAGTCATGTCATGGCTCCCGACTCGAAGCTCGAGATTTCGAACATATCTCGAAGATAGGTCTTAAACATATTAGTTGCTAGCACTCTTCGAAATCCAGTGGTGCCTCGCACGTCCGACAGAGGCGTGATTGCCGAGTTGAGTTCTTTGACGCAAGCACTGGCTATGTTCCCATCAAGTTTATTACCGATCAGTAATTTTTCAACACTTGGCAAACGAATCGGCGTTGCAGCGACTCCGCCAAGGGCCAGTGCGGCACCCGTCACCTGCCCTGATTTGTTAGTCTCTAAAAGAAATGCTGCGCCAACGGCTGATATATCGAGATCTTTACGCTGGGAGGACTTATAAAGGCGAAGGTTTGAAAGTCCTTTTCCGAGAGGTATTTCGACCTTGTAGATAAGTTCGTAAGGTTTGATCGCTAGTTTCTTATAGCCTAAAAAGAATTTCGTCGCCGGGATCTTTCGTTTGACAAGTTTGCCCGACCCCCAATAGGCCGTGTGTATAACGGCATCTGTGGCCAGTAACATGGGCAGCGTGTCGCCAATAGGGGATGCATTTGCGAGATTTCCCACGAGTGTGGCAGAGTTTTTAATTTGGGGTGATGCAAATATATCTAGGAAGCGGCTTAGCTCAGGAAACTTCGCTCGGGTGGCAACGCGTAAGCGAGATAGCGTGACTCGAGCGCCCACATGAAGCGCAGTCTT
Organism: Deltaproteobacteria bacterium; assembly: GCA_040381655.1. Lineage (GTDB taxonomy): Bacteria > Bdellovibrionota_B > Oligoflexia > Oligoflexales > RGVZ01 > CAMDKS01. The sequence goes on along the minus strand of JBEIGW010000288.1, from coordinate 2,985 downwards.
TGATGTGTCGAGAGTGTATAATTCATCGATATTTTGGAGACTTAAGAGAGCCTGGGGTAGGGGGCGTCCCTTGTTTGTTTGGACGCCGATATCGGTGGCGGCAGCAATCAGGCGAGCGCCTTTCATCTTTCGAAGAAATTTACAGGCGTCTGCTAGCGTGGACGGAGCTGAGAACGTTCGTCCTGAGGTGTCGGAAAATTCCAGAGACGCTTTCGTGGACGTTTGCAGTTCTTTAACTGTGGCTGACGTGAGATAGCGCTTAGCGACATTGAAACTAGGGTCAGGTTTGATGGCTTCCGCGGCATCCAGAATCGGAGCGTAACCTGTGCACCGGCATAGGTTTCCGGTCAGGTAGTTTGCAGCTGTTTTGCGGTCCAGGGTGTCGTGCACCTCTGTAGCTCCCGTCAAGGCCATCACAAATCCCGGCGTGCAGTATCCACACTGGGAGCCATGACAAGAACGCATGGCATTCTGAACGGGCGATAGACTCTCGTCTATGGCAAGTCCCTCTACGGTGACGATATGACTGCCGTCCATCTGTGCTACAGTCGTAATACATGAGTTGATTGGTAAAAACTTTAATTTATCATTCGATGATTTGCATTTGAAAGCCCGTAGAACTGTACAGGCACCACAGTCACCTTCCGCACACACGATTTTTGTGCCGGGTCTGAGGGCTCTCTTTCGAAGCCACTCAGCTAGCATCATGAAAGCGTCATCGCCGGTGATCTCGACTTTCTTCCCATTTAGAAAAATAGCGGCTTTTTCGCGAGTTTTTGATGTTTTCTTAGTCGTCATGCATCGACCTCTCTGGCGCTCGGTGCAGAGTCTGTGGCAGCGTTTGTATTCATGCCACGCAGATGACTGATGGCCGCACGCAGAGCCCGTTGAGTCGATGAGTTACCATTAAGGATTGCCTCCCAGGGTAGTAATCTCAGTAGAACATAGGTAGCGTATGCGACGGCGAGTGCTCTGAGTCCGATCCAAATTGCAGCGACCAAATTTGATTCTACCAACAGGGCTAGACCCACCAGTAGGCCAACGGACAAGATGATGAGAGGTTGCCGGAGATCGCGAAGGGCTTGAATGAGTGGAGATGCTCCCTTAGATGATTGAAGAGGCAGCGGTCTGTTAGTCGCGACGTCAGAGAGTTGATGAACCCATCTTGTAAACCAATTGGATCTTTTATTTTGTGGCAGTTTCCAGGTGGCCATAGAGATGGTTGCGGCAGCCACGCATTTTACTGCTAGAAAACCAGCGACTGCCATACCGATATTGTCCACGTTCATAAGGGGTAGCTCCGCCGTCAATTTGCTCCATGCCTTGATAATCGTCTCTTGATCGTTAGCGGAAAGCGCCCAAAACATGACGCCAGCCAGTGCCACTGGCTGCAGTACGCCCCATGTTGCAAGTAGAACAGATCCAAGGACCACGCCCAAAAGATTGCAGCCAAAGATGTAGATGGATGTCGTGAAAAGCGCCCCTTGAGCCGTGATGGCCAGCATGGGCGTTAGTCTTTTGCCCACTGGAGCAAATGATTTCAATATGGCGGTGACAGCCGATATTTCAAAAGCAAGAGATCTCACGGAAGGATCTTGTTTTTGAATGCGAACAGCGCGAGTGAGAAATGCAGCTTGGTTGAGTGAAAGCATCGTTCCCGCTAGCGGCAGGTGCAGGGCGTGCATGGCAGAGCCCAGCCCCACTTCAGTGAGGGCCAGTGTACCAGCCCAGACGCCAATCATCTCAGGCTTCTTGTTTTCAAGATCTGACATTTTTATTGCCTAGATAGCCTTCGTAGTTAATGCGAGGGCATGAATCTCCCGCTTCATCCAATCTCCCAGGGCCTTATACACGAGTTGGTGTTGCTCCACCAATGATTTGCCTTGAAAATGGGCGGACTCGATGATGACCTGCCAGTGATCGCCGCCACCAGTCATGTCAGATGCTTTAATCCGGGCATCAGGGAAGGATTCAAGGAGTTTGTTTGTCAAAATTTCGGCTGTCATTTTGGTCATTTAAAGTCTCCGTGGTTTTAGAGACGCTATTGTGCCACGATGAACGCCTAAGGCAAGAGAGTAAACGGTTTGAAGGAGTCTGGACCATGCAAAATAACGATAGCCGGCGGATTCTGCTAGCAACAAATAATCGTCATAAAATTAGTGAGATTCAGGCCATTCTCGGTTCTAATTGGCAGATCATCGGAGTTTCAGATGTCGCACCGCGGCTGACCTGGGAGGAGACCGGGGACAGTTTTCTTGAAAATGCGAGGATCAAGATTGCTGCCTTGAGACCTCATTTCGCAGGCGCCATCCTCGCTGACGATAGTGGTCTTTGCGTAGACGCTCTTAATGGTCGTCCCGGGGTGCACTCAAGCAGTTACGGCGGCATTGAGGGAGATCATCGGCGCAATATGAACAAACTACTGAATGATATGGAGACCATTCCATCAGGACGCCGTGGCGCTCATTTTTATTGTCTGTTGCTCCTCAGTCGCGCGGACGGACAGGAGCGTATTTTCGAGGGTCGATGTGACGGGGCGATAAGTCTTGCCCCGAGTGGCGTTGGTGGTTTCGGATATGACCCTATTTTTATTCCTGACAGTTTTGAGGTCAGCATGGCCGAGCTTACGGATGATCAGAAGAACTTGGTGTCCCACCGAGGGAAAGCCGTGGGTGCTTTCAAAGATCAGATGAGCTAGAGCTATTGCCCGTCGATCCGAGCTTTTTCTCTGCTGACTCGCGGTACTGACGATACTCTTTCGAGGTGTGAATCCAGCCGAAATCTTTATGTTTAAGAGACTGTTGAAGCTCGCTTCGATATTTTTTTGAATCTAACAGAAACCCATTTAGGTAAAATACGGCGCCCGATGGGTCGCCGTTTTTTGCATGACATCTTGCGAGCAAGAAGATTCCCCTACGGGCGTTAAGTTCCTCTTCTGCCCAGATTTTACTAGCCTGTTGCAGGTCCCAAATCTTCTTTAAAGGT
>JBEIGW010000287.1:0-3739 GCA_040381655.1 Deltaproteobacteria bacterium | reverse complement strand
TTACTGGCAAAGTCTCGAAGGCGGTCCCCAATTTCAATCGAGGTTAATGAGTCTGGGTTTTCGTTGACCCAGCGCCTAAATTCCAATTGCGCGGAAAAACGCGACTTGTAGTCCGGATCATCTTTACTCGCCAGCTTTGGATCTGCGGCAAAAACTTTAATACTCTCCCATTTTGAGGCCTCATAAAGTGGTTGAGCAAAAGCTGTAATGATATCTTCTGCGCGAACGATGGCCTCCGTTGAGCATCCTTGATCGAGGTAAATGATCAATTTTTTTAATGAGTAAGAACTTTGGAGAGTTTTGATCCATTCATGACTGACCCAGCGCCGTTCCAGAGCGTTTGCACCCGGGTTTTTGAAAACCGGCATGATCCACGGGCGCTCAGTTGCGTTGAAGAAACCGCAGTGCACCTCAAGATAGTGATATTTTCTGCTAAGTACGGGGGCCGCGTTTTTTTTAAGTGATTGTGCATCCTGAGACAACCTGCCATCTGGAGGCGTCAAAATAATCGTTAATTCATCTTGACCGACGGTTTTACCCAGGTCGTTAAGTGGTAAAGGAAGGATGTCAAAACGGCTCATCAGGCATACCTCGAGTTTCAAACAGTAAAAACACGAGGTTCGCACTTTTTCTGGGGGATTGGCAAGTCGCTAGGTGCTTAAAACTAATATACGACTATAAACTTTAAGGCGTTCTAAGCGGGGGAGCCTTGGTGGGCTTGCGTTTGGGGTTATTGATTCCTCATAATAACCCGTAATAATTAGGGGAATTGAATTGAAGAAAGTGAATCGCTGAGACGCTATGGACTTGGAACAATATGAGCAGTATGTTAGAAATTAATGAGAAAGCATTTTTTGAGCAGGTTTTGCAAAAAATTTGGACTTCCCGGGGGAACACTTCATGTCACAGGCTACCAAACGTGCTCTCAAGAAGTCTGACATTGCAAAACAATTTATCAAAGCATCCTCAGTCGTCTACGTCGTCATGGCGTTCGTCGGTTTTGAAATTTGCTGGTGGTACCACCAAAACGTCCACGCCCTCCTTGGGCCAGTCAATTACGAAATTGGGATGACAGTAGGGATTATTGTAGCGGCTGTGCTTTTTTTAAATATTTGTCAGCGCTATATGGAACTACAGTTCTCCTCCTACAAGAAATTTAAAAAATCATTGGCGGCTATTTTCTCCGGACTGAACGTTTTTGGGGCTATTGTGCTGGCTCTTCTTTCGTCAGTGGGAGAAGAGCTTCTATTTAGAGGCGCAATCCAACCATTCCTAGGTGTGTGGATCACTAGCTTTCTTTTTGGGCTATTGCATCTTGACGCAGATGGGAATGTTTCTGTTTGGACCATTTGGGCGGTTGTGGCAGGTTTAATTCTTGGCGCGGTTGTCAATGTGACAGGCTCGCTTTGGCCCGCAATCGCAATCCATTTTTTGATAAATTTTATAGGGATCAGAGGTTTGTCCAAGATAGATCTGACTGCCCCCGCTTTGATGCAAGATCCATCCACTAGGTAGTCTTTCAGTGCATGCTTAAAGGGCACCCCCATATTTGTTTGTTTCGCCCTGAGATTCCCCAAAACACGGGAAATATTGGCAGGCTTGCGGCGGCTACACAGAGCCGTCTGCATCTCGTAAGGCCTTTCGGTTTTTCCGCCAGTGATAGGAATTTGCGCCGAGCTGGTCTCGACTATTGGCCATTTTTGGACCTGGAAATTCACGATGATCTCGAGTCCCTGGTCAAGCGATTCGCGCCTCGATTTGCCTATCTTAGTACAAAAGGTACTAAACTTTATACCGAGATGCCCGCCGACACTGAGCTTCTCATTTTCGGTCAAGAGACTAAGGGTCTACCGCCATGGGTTTTTGAACGCTGGCCAGAACATGCCTATAAAATACCGATATTTCATGACGGTGTTAGAAGCCTAAATCTAGCCAACGCGGTCAGTGTGGTGTTATATGATCATCTGATGAAAGTTCGGAGGACGAATTGATTCGGGTCAAGCAGCCAAGTGACATGTTTTTACGTCAGTTCATGACGCCATCGATTTTTTCAGCGCGTAGCTACCACATCGATACACTGAATGCGGATGTGAAGCTGGATCAAAACGAAAGTCCTTGGGATTGGCCGGATGCGGTGAAGGATGCCGTGCTGGCCAAACTCAGATCCATGCCATGGAACAGGTATCCTTCGCCTTTTGCCGACGAGTTAGCGGCAAAGATTGCAGGTAAAATAGGTGTCGACCTCAAGAATGTGCTGTTAGGCCCAGGTTCAAACTATTTGATCGCCCTCGTTCTTCAGACCTTTTCCAAGGCTATCAAAGGAAAAGTTGTTTTAGCACGGCCATCGTTTGCTCTTTATGAAAGCCATTGTCAGTACGAGGGGATTGCCTACGAGCCATGGCTTTTGAATGATGATCTTGAATACGATCAAAAAAATTTACCAGAGTTGCCAAAGGGGAGCTTGGTGCTTTTTGCATCTCCCAACAATCCGGTTGGTAACATTCTGTCGCGGGCGACTCTTAAATCCCTCTTAGTTAAGTATCCGGATGTTTTGTTTGTTGGTGATGAAGCCTACTGTGAGTTTGCCGACGAACCCTATACGGATCTTTTAGCCGAGCATGCTAATTTACTCTTAATCAGAACATTCAGTAAGACTATGGGTGCCGCTGGCGTCCGACTTGGCTACGTCGTAGCCGGAGCCAACGTGATCGAGCTACTGAAGAAACCTCGAGTTCCCTTTTTGATAAATCAGTTCACGCTGGCAGCGGCTTCAGAGGTTCTCGATAATCCTGCGATGTCAAAGGTCTTTGATGACATTGTTCAAAATGCCATTAGCGAAAGAAATAGATTGAGCGCTGCACTCCAGCGTGAGGGTTCTCGACTGAACTTCAGGGTTAAGACAAGTCAGGCAAATTTTATGCTGCTTCGCTGGCCCCATACGGAGGATTCTGATAGGGCCTACCGTCACCTGATGGGGGCGGGCATTTTGGTCCGCAACGTGGCTGGGGCTCCAGGGCTTGCCGGATGCTTACGTTTGTCGGTGGGTACTCAGGCTGAAAATGACAAAGTAATTGCTGCATTTTTATCGATGTGACCAAACGCTCTTGGAGCTTCAATTTAAACCCTAGGGCAAGTGTTTCCGATACCTCCTTAAGTTTAATGGGGGTTCAAAATGTCGGGAAATGCTCCAATTGATTTTGCCAAGATGTTCAATATTCAAAGCCCCGCGAAGCTTAATCCTGAACAGCCAATTTTGGTCGTCGAAGATCAGCAGGATTTGCGGCTGATCATTGCGCATCAGCTAAAGAAGTTACAATTCACCAAAGTAAAGCACGCATCCAATGGGTTTGATGCGATGGAGATTATCCAGGAGACGGAGAACATTTCTTGCGTGATCTGTGATTTGGATATGCCTGTTATGGGTGGGATGGATCTTCTCGCAGAACTACGAGAGCGTACCGACTTGGATCGACCGCCGTTTTGTCTTGGCATGGACAACGTCAGCAAGGAACGCCTCATGCTGGCGGTGGAAAATGGAGTTGATGAGGTTTTGGTCAAGCCATTCACACTATCCGATATTTATCCCAAAGTTCACATGAGTTGGAAGAAGTTTCACAATCCTAAAAATCCTGAAAAAGTCTACGAGATGGCTAAACAGGCGCTTCGAAATAAAAATTTTGATCGTGCGGAAAAAATTTACAAATTACTGTCTGAATCAGCTAAGGACTCAGCTCGACCC
>JBEIGW010000286.1:0-3749 GCA_040381655.1 Deltaproteobacteria bacterium | reverse complement strand
AATGTCATCACCCATGTCAGCAAGAGCGATGAGAGCGCGCATGCGAATCCAGAATTTTTTTGAATCCAAAGCCGATCGAAGCAATTCTTCGCTTCCGGGGGCCTTCGCTGCCGCTAAATCCAAGACAGTTTTGTATCTTTGGTAATGGAATTCATGTGACAAGCCTGCCTTGAAACTTGACTCTTCATCTGTGCTGAGTGACTTTCCTCGCGGTGGTACGTCACTCCCCATTTCATTCTTAACAAGTTTCCATAGTCCCTCTGAGCTTGGCTCATTTGTTGTCGGTTGGCCTCCCGCACTTACGGCTCCAACGGCATCTCGCGGCAGGATCGGCGGCGCCGACATGACCGCATTATCCGCTTTTTTTTCTGGTCCTTGAGACGAAGGTGATTCAGATGGCGCAACTACAGAAGTCTGCTGGTTGGCCAAGTTTTCCGTAGGTTTGACTCCATGGTCACCCAGCTCGGTCTCCGGGGAATGATCACCCAGACCTAGAATGGCAAAAATATTTGAGGCGTCACCCGTGGCATACCATGCATAAGCCGCCAGACCGCCGATCACCATGACAACCGCGGCTAAAATTTGAATCAACGCGGATGGCTTTTTGGTTTTCACCAGTTTCACATCTTCAGTGAAAACATTTTGATAGCCGATGGTGGGCACATTCTGGTTTGTATCGCCGAATGATGAACCATGGCCACTTTGGCTGTTAAAAGATCCACCGGCCAGATCAAACTGAGGCTCTCCCTGGGCTGGGACCGCGGCTGCTGATGCACCAAGATCGAGAGAAGGGGCAGCAGAGGCAACTCCCGCCCCCTGAGCAACCCTAAGCCCTGGACCGCCGGAATTCTCAAAACTCAGGTCCACAACCTGAGTCATATCCTCTTTGATGCCCTGCCCACCCGACATAACCACCTCCCTATTTCGACCACCCACCCAGAATGGTTGGCGAATCAGGAGTTTTTTCGGTCATAGCCAAGAGATCTTTAGATTTAATGTGTAAATGCCCAGACCATATGGGGGATAACCCATTGAAGGGCTTTAATAATTTATTTGTCTGATTCCTAAAATTTCTCTTGAAAGTCAAAGGCCTAGCAGCTAAAACACGAGGCCTCGATTTTTTATTGCTCTGTTTTAGACCCCTGGGCGGTTTGTGACAATATCTGCCGTGGTCTTCTGAAACTTAGCCCTCGAGTTTGGGCGCTTAGAATTAACCAAATGATCTACTGAAGGGGTAGCTCGCATGTCAAAAAAACTAGACCTCTACCGCAACATCGGAATCTCCGCACACATCGACTCAGGTAAGACAACATTGTCTGAGCGTATTCTGTTTTACTGCGGTCGAATCCACAAAATTGAAGAAGTTCGCGGCGGCGGTGACGGTGCGACGATGGATCACATGGAGCTTGAAAAAGAGCGTGGAATTACCATCACCTCGGCTGCTACGACCGTTGCTTGGAAAGACATCACTGTGAACCTGATCGACACCCCAGGTCACGTGGACTTCACCGTTGAAGTAGAGCGTTCTCTCCGCGTACTTGACGGTGCTGTTATGGTTCTTTGCGGCGTGTCCGGCGTCCAGTCACAGTCCATCACTGTCGACCGTCAGATGAAACGATACAACGTTCCATGCGTGGCGTTTATCAATAAGCTTGACCGCCAGGGAGCTGATCCTTACCGCGTTACTGGAGCTCTTCGTGAAAAATTAGCTCACAACGCAGTCATGGTTCAGATCCCAATTGGGGCTGAAGCCGATCTAAACGGTATCATCGATCTAGTCAAAATGAAGGCATACTACTTCGACGGCCCAAAAGGTGAGAACGTCCGGGAAGAAGCCATCCCTGCAGACTATAAATCGAAGGCCGAAGAATATCGTAACGCCATGCTTGACTCCGTCAGCATGTTCAGCGACGACATGATGAACCTCATGCTCGAAGAAAAACCCGTCCCGGTTGAGTTGCTCCAGAAGACAATCCGCAAGGCTTGTATTGCAAGAGAAATGACTCCTGTATTCTGTGGATCTGCTTATAAGAATAAAGGCGTCCAACTTCTTCTCGATGGCGTTCGCGCTTATCTTCCTAGCCCACTTGATCGCCAGTATTTTGGCTATGACAACGAGAAGAAAGAAAAAGTCGAGGTCTACTCAGATCCCTCCAAACCACTCGTTGCCATGGCGTTTAAAATCGTAGACGAGACCTTCGGTCAGCTCACGTACACCAGGATTTATCAAGGTACTTTGAAAAAAGGTGACACGTGCTTCAACCCACGTATGGGTAAATCACAGCGTATCGGCCGGATCGTTCGTCTCCACTCCAACGCAAAAGAAGAAATCGCCGAAGCATCTGCTGGCGATATCATCGCGATGGTCGGCGTGGACTGCGCGTCAGGTGACTCCTACTGTGATGAGAATATCAATATCTCAATGGAATCTATCTATGTTCCAGAGCCGGTCATTGAACTAGCCCTTAAACCTGCAAAGCAGGACGATTTGGTCAAAATCTCGAAAGCTCTAAACCGCTTTATGAAAGAAGACCCGACGTTCCGCGTGCGCGTTGACGAGGAGTCCAACGAGACCATCATTAAAGGAATGGGCGAGCTTCACCTTGAGATCTACGTTGAGCGCATCAAACGTGAATACAAAGCGGAAGTGATTGTTGGTCAACCAAAGGTTAACTACCGCGAAGCACCAGGCAAAGCCTCAACGTTCGACTACAAACACAAGAAGCAAACTGGTGGTTCTGGTCAGTATGCTCACGTCGTGGGTACACTCACTCCGTTGCCTGAAGACAGTGAAGTGACCTTTATCTTCAATAATAAGACCGTTGGTGGATCTGTTCCGAAAGAATTCATCCCAGGCGTGGAAAAAGGTCTCAAAGAAGCCATCGATAAAGGACCGTTGGCCGGTTGTCAGGTGATCGGTTGTCAGATCGATCTTGTTGACGGAGGCTTTCACCCAGTCGACTCCTCGGAAATGGCATTTAAGATTGCAGCTCGTGCAGCATTTAAAGAAGCCTTCCTCGCTTCAAAACCAGTGCTTCTTGAGCCGATCATGCGCGTTGAAGTCGAAACCCCGGTTGAGTTCCAAGGCCCCGTTCAAGGTGACCTTTCAAGCCGCCGTGGACTTTTGCTGGGATCTGACATGCGTGACGACTATGCGGTTATTATCGCAGAGGTTCCTCTGTCTGAAATGTTTGGTTACTCCACGGACGTTCGCTCTAAGACGCAAGGTAAAGCAGGCTTCTCCATGGAGTTTGCCCGCTATAAACCAGTCCCAACGAACATCCAGGAGCAAGTCTCAGCCAAGCACCGCGAAGAGCAGGCTAAGGGCAATAAAGAGTAATGATTTGATAAATCGTTTGAATCCCAGCCCCCAAAAAAGGGGCTGGGATTTTTTCTTTAGGAATAAAAAATTAGCATTCCCCTGCACCGCGAAACTCGGGCATAATAGTCGCAAGATCAATTCTTGAATCGACGACTGGACGCAGGGGGGAATGCATGATGCATCTCAAAAACATACTTTCATTTGTTTTGCTGTCTACTTTAGCGACGACAGGTTCCTGCAAAGTTCGCGGTAGCGCGGCCCCCACTAAGCAATCCGACCCTGCTGTAGACATTTCTGATATGGCCACCGATCTATCTAAGGCCCCTATTTTTGTGACCTGTAAGTCAGCTAACCCATCTAAAACGCCCATCGAGATGAGCATTCGCCAGGATTCACAAAGTGGCACTGCTCAGACCAACTATCGCTT
>JBEIGW010000285.1:0-3752 GCA_040381655.1 Deltaproteobacteria bacterium | reverse complement strand
AGTCGATCCCGTCGATATGAAGTCCACACCCGTTTCAGCTATTTGCCGAACGGTTTCGAGCTTTACGCCCCCCGATGCTTCAGTCTTGGCACGGCCCTTGATCGTACGCACCGCCATAGACATTTCAGCAATCGACATATTGTCGAGCATGATGATGTCAGCTCCAGCATCAATGGCTTCTTGAACCTCATTGAGATTAGTCACTTCCACCTCGATTTTAAGCGTAGGAGGCAGTGATTCAAGAAGACGAGAGACCGCAGGCTTAATGCCGCCAGCCGCTCGAATATGGTTCTCTTTCACAATGACCCCGTCACACAGCCCCACCCGGTGATTACGCGCACCGCCAGTGACAGTGGCGGCTTTTTCAATCAATCGCATACCAGGAGTCGTCTTTCTTGTATCAAGCAGCTGACATTTCGTTCCTGAAAGCTGATCCACAAATGCTCGCGTTGCAGTTGCTATGCCGCACATCCTACCCAAGAAATTGAGGGCCACACGCTCTGACTTTAGAATCGATCGCGCATTACCAGTGATTTCAAGCATGACGGTCTTGCCTTCGACTCTCTGACCGTTTTTGACCAACGGGTGAACCTTGAGTGAGGGATCCACACGCCTAAAGACTTCCATGGCAACATCGACGCCTGAAACGACGATGTCTTCTCTGGTGATGATTCTGGCCTTAGACTCTTTGTCCTTCGGCACACAAAGGTCTGTGGTCCAATCCCCGTAACCCCAGTCTTCTTCAAGGGCTCGCGTGATGATGGGCTCTAGTTGGATCCGGTGAAGCTCATGCATGACAGGTCTCCCATGGCTTTTACATGGGAGGCACTATACCAAGGACGAAAGCCTTGGGCCATCATTGATCAACTAGAAATCTAGCTTTTTCTTCCGCAAGCCGTCGTAATTCGGCCGTCAAAGCCTCACGTGCCACGTGTTTAAAGTGCTCTAAACAATAACGCTCTACCGCCCGGTCTACGAGCGGCGGCAATTCATTCAGGACAAATGCCTCAACTGCGGCCGACATACCTGTCACACGGCTAGAACTACCCTGTTGATCTGCCAAAGGTGGCGAACGATCCACGACTTTTGCTGGCTGTTCTCTCAGATGCGACGTTGGGCTTGGTGTTACCGGCAACTCCTGGGAATTCAAATCGAAGGCTGGTCGACCCTTTCGATCGGGCTCTATTTGTGGCTGCGGAGGAATTGTAGCAGGCGGAAGTCTCTCACCCAAATCAAAGGAGGAAATCGCACCGTACGGACTGGCATCTGGGATAGGCTGCGGCATGGATTGGGAAATCATGGCCGGATCGTTCAAAATTCCTCCGGGGGGAGGCATATTCCAATTAGGCCCTGTAAAATCCTGTCCAGTTGGAAGCTTGACCGAGCTCTCATGACTTGGAGTTTGCGCCTTGAGTTGGGGAGTCAACTCGGCAACAATGCGAGTTAAGTCACCCGGCGGAAAAGGCTTTTTCATAATATGCTGAATACCTGCTGATCGCAGATCAGCTTCCCGCACAACATCGTAACTTCCAATTAACACGATTATTGGGACTCGACCGGCATGCTCGAGTAGTTTGATAAAATCATTTGCAGTTGAGACACCAGGTAAACCGGCGCCAACTATGATCAAATCGACCGGGGTTGACTCGACCGCTCGCATGGCTTCCGTCATCGAACCGACTGAACGTATGTCATTAGGAATCGAGGACAATCCGATTCGAATAACCTTCTGAATCGTTGAACTGTCGTCAGCCACTAATATTCGGCAGACCATACTGCGCTTTCCCCCAAACGGTAGCGGATCCTACCCTGGTATCATCATACCACACGGTCAGGGGGTACCAAAACCAGAGGCCTGGCTTCTAGTGGGCTCGAGTATGGGAAAATGGTCGTAGTTAAATTAAGACGCTGATCGAATCTTTTGAAGACGGCTGTTGATTACACCCAACACCACGGCTCTCAGCTGTTCCCGAGCCTGCTTTAAAGCCTCAAGGATTAGAGCATAATCGTCTTTCGTGAAATGGGTGGTGGCGCCGCTGTTCATATTGCGGAAGCACTTAACTCGCAAGTTTTCGAGGTAAACGATTTTACTCTCGTAAAGACGCTTTAAAGTGTCGTGATCTAGTCCGTCTGAGGCAATCGGCTTAAGAAGGTCGGTCATAATTTCTCTGTAGGTTTCATAGTCAGTTTGGGGCTTATGACTCATTTTTCAGCGCCTTCCTTTGCGTTGGCAGTCCAGCAGCCGTCTACCAGACCATGTGGGATCTATCGGCTCCTGATTGAATGACTTGACCTAAGCGTTTGTCTCCAAGGCGAAGGCATGACCAAAATAGTGTGTTATTTGAAAAAAACCAAACCAGCGCGGCCGCCAAATGGCCTAACGGACTCCCCTTCATTGCTTCAATTTAAGTGCTAAAATTAATTTAACTGCCTAATATTATTCACTTTTATGAGGCGCGTGCGCTATTACTTAAATAGGGCGCTATGCCTTGCCTATTTAAAGTCATCGATCCTTCCACCGGCCATGTGGCGTGATAGGCGTAAAGAGCCTATAATTTTCAAACAACCAACGGAGACCTGATGGATAAGGACCGGATAAAATCCAATATAAGCGCCGAGGACGATTCAAATCAGCGCCTCGGCAACATGTCACTGACGGAAATTGGCGAGCGTCTATTCCACTGGCGTGATTACTCCGCAATACCAGCTATGCTGCTTCTCTTGTTAGTCGCTCGTCCTAGTGCGAGAACAGCGACGATTGGCACGTTATTGATAGTCGTAGGCGCCGTCGCAAGAATTTATACGGTGGCGTTCATGGGTGACTCGCCAAAAGACAATGTCGGGGGTGACTTTCTCATCACGACAGGGCCTTTTGCCATGATCAGAAACCCACTGTACTTGGCGAATTTGGTTATTACGGCGGGAGTTATTTTTTACGCGGGCAGTTTGTGGCTGGGTGCACCTCTCCTATTGTTTTTTGTGTTTCAGTATCACTGCATCACAAAATACGAGGAAAGTTCTCTACTCGCCAAATTTGGGGATGAGTATCAACGATACATGGACCGGGTCCCTCCTTGGGTTCCCCTAAAGACTCCAATCGCAGACGATTTCCCAGTTCCACCAAGCCTGTCGTCTGCTCTTGTCACAGAAAAAAGAGCCATAGCATTCATAGCAACCATCTTGTTTCTGTTGATGTTGGCGGCTCACTGACTTTATGACCTCTTAAGGAGATTCATATGACGACGAAAAATCCATCACCTGACATGCTAAAGGACATCCGTATATTTCAGGGACTAAGTCCTGATGACTTGTCCAAGCTCGCAAAAATTATGACTTATGAGAAAAGACCAACAGCATCACAGCTAGTAAGAGAGGCACAAAAAGCTTCGGAAGTGTTTTTTATCATTAATGGTCGTGTGCGCATCGAGATGGCGCGCCTACAGGAAGGCTCACCAGAGCTGCTCACCACTCTCGGATCCGGTGACACAGTGGGAGAGCTCGCGCTTGCGCGAAATGGCCGTCGCACGGCATCAGCTCTGACCCAAACGGATAGCGAACTCTGTGTTTGTGATGCGAATGAACTAAACTCTGTCTTTGATAAACACCCTGAAATTGGACTTAGGGTTTTTAGAAACCTGACCAACGTCATCGCCGACCGGCTCGGTGACATGAATTTTATGGTTAGAAATACGTTTAAATGACCTTAGTCATTCATTATCATCAGGAGCCTTGATGAGACTCTGCATACTGCT
>JBEIGW010000284.1:0-3777 GCA_040381655.1 Deltaproteobacteria bacterium | reverse complement strand
GCTTAGGCCCTGCTTCACGTCGTTTTGCATGTGAATCGCTTCGTCGACAGATCCCTCATATTTAACGAGATAGAGAATCGGAGCGAATGTCTCCTCTTGCACGACTGGCATTGAGTTTTTTGCCTCAACGATGGCAGGCTTCACATAACATCCCGACTCAAATCCATCGAGAACCTCACCGCCAAATATAACCTTAGCGCCTTGCTCTTTAGCACTTGCGAGGGCCGCTTGCATCATCTTGACCGCATCTTTGTCGATAAGTGGTCCAACATGATTTTTCTCGTCAAGGGGAGAGCCGATTCTAAGGCCACCGTAAGCCTTTAGTAGCATCTCTTTTACTTTGTCATAAATTGACGCGTGTACAATCAGTCGACGCGTCGTGGTGCAACGCTGACCGCACGTGCCAACAGCCCCAAAAACCACACCGGGAGCTGCTAATTGAAGATTAGCGTTCTCCGTCAAAATGATCGCGTTATTGCCACCCAACTCAAGAAGTGAACGCCCAAGCCTTTTGCCGACGACCTCGCCGACTCGCTTACCCATACGGCACGATCCCGTAGCAGAAACCAGAGGGATGCGCTCATCCGACAGCATGGGCTCTCCGACCTCTGACACGTCTCCGACAAGCATCGCCAAAGCGCCCTCAGGAACCTTGTTGGCTGACAAAACGTCTTTAATAATATTGAAACACGCAACCGCCGACAAAGGCGTCTTCTCACTCGGCTTCCAGATAGAAACGTCACCGCAAACCATGGCGATGAAACTATTCCATGACCACACCGCTACGGGAAAGTTAAACGCCGAGATGATTCCAACGATCCCGATCGGATGCCACTGTTCATACATACGGTGAGAAGGACGCTCGGAGTGCATCGTCAAACCATAGAGCTGGCGAGACAGTCCTACCGCGAAATCGGCGATATCAATCATTTCCTGAACTTCGCCTAATCCTTCCTGCAATGACTTACCCATTTCGTAGCTGACGAGCATACCCAGAGGCTCTTTAAACTCACGCAGCTTGTTTCCAATCTGTCGAACAACTTCGCCACGTTTTGGTGCCGGAACTTTTCGCCATTCAACGAAAGCTTGCTGTGACTGCTTGACCAGAGCATCGTAATCAGCTCGGGATGCCTTATAAATTTTTCCGATAAGTTTGCCATCGACAGGGCTGTAGCTCTCAAAAATGCCGTGCTTTTTTGAGCCGAGGCTACGCGTCCCTGAGTGAACACTGTCCATCTCGCCTCGTATGCCTAATTTGTTCAAAAAGTCAGTTGATATGGTCATTTGGCCTCCTCCACCTCGGGTCAAATTCTGGGGGTAGTTTATGGCCCCAGAGTCTACACTTAAATTCCCTTCAATTTCTACAAACTTCCCGCTACTATCTGATCTTCCAGACGAAACTCTGAAGGGCCTCGGCCGATTTAAAAACTTTCGAAAAGGCTCATCTGCGCCATGTCAGTCGCTCCTTTAATTGCAAGACGCTACCTGATATCAACAGGATCTAGTCGCTATCTGTCTTGGATGACCGTACTTTCAATCGTTGGAATCAGTATCGGCATCGCGGCCATGATCGTGGTACTTGCTGTTATCAATGGGTTTGAAACACAGCTCCGGGACCGTTTCCTAGCGGCCAACGCGCATGTTCTGGCCTTTCAATTTCCAGCTGGGATTTCCGATCCGGACGCCTGGTCAAAGAGAATTAAACGCGACTTCGGCTCGGAACTGAGCGGAGTGAGTCCGTTTGTCCACTCTGAAACCATGGCCACAAAAGATGGTTTGATGCACAACATCCTGGTCCGGGGCATCCACCCGACCTTCCGCAAGGCGGCTCAGGATCTCACCCCGTACGTGAGACCGCCCGGAGCACTTGACGAGCTGAATGTTTCTTTTGAGTCAGGAGGCAAGTACGTAGGTCCAAAACCCATCATTGTGGGCGTTGGCCTTATGTCGATCCTACAGTCTAAAGTTGGTGATACGATCAATCTCATTGCACCCGAGTCCTCATCGGTTGGAGAGATTCGTGAGTTCAAAGTCGTCGGGGTTTATGACTCAGGGTTGAAGCATTACGACAATCGCATAGGAATTATGGCTCTCAACGACGCTCAAGCTTTTTTCAAAATGAATAACCGAGTCCACGGTCTAGAAATCGGTTTAAAGTCACCCAAAAAATCCACCGAAATAGCCGACCGTATGGCGCTAAAATACAACCTGACCATCAAAGAGTGGCAATCTTTCAATAAAGAGTTATTTGAAAGTATGAACATGGAACGGGCCGTTATTGCGCTGATTGTCGCCCTGGTGGGCTTTGTCGCCGGATTTAATATCCTAACCACTCTGTTCATCACTGTGACCCAGAAGCAACGCTCCATCTCTGTGCTCAAAGCGATTGGAGCATCGAATCGGGACATCCTCAGAATCTTCCTGTTTCAAGGATTTTTATTCGGAACCATTGGCGCAATTCTCGGAATCATTCTGGCTTTCATCATTAGCAAGATTCTGGAGACCTTTGAGATTGTAAACCTGCCAGACTTGTACCTACTGGCCAGACTGCCGGTCACGTATGACTGGAGTGTCTACCTCAGTATGGCCGTGGGAGGCTGCTTGATTTGTGTGCTGGCTGGCCTTTATCCAGCCTGGGTGGGAAGCAGAGTCAACATTGTCGAAGGCTTCAGAGGGCAAAAGGCTTAAGGCTTCGTAAGCACCTGTAATTAATGTTTAATTTTTACACAAGCTATGTTAAGCTAAAGCGCTAGGCTTGCACAGAAGGGCAAGCCTCCGACAACATTTTTGAGGACGCCCCAACGTGGCCAAATACAAAAAAAAGAAAGTCACCGCCACGGAGCCAAAGCCGAGCTCAAAATCCCCCACGGCTATCAAAGCAGCCTCTCCTTCGCAAACTAGTGCTGGGGGCGACTCTAAAAAGCCCAAACGCGTAGCCTCAGGCACACTAAAGCTTCAGTTTGCTGGTGATCTGATACTTGTAAAAAATGCTCAAAAGTCTCTCGGAGGATTATTTAAGCGCTACGCAGCTCTGTTTGAGACTCTGGCCAACTTACCCAAAGAGGAGCGTGGTCTCGCGTATAAAGTATTCACGGGCCTCATGCTCACAAGCCACGCCAAAAAAGCCCCGAAGGCTGAAACCAGACGAGAGCTTTTCGAGTTAAAAAACCAACTTTTTCTCTCTATTGCTAACGACCGAGCCCTGCGCAGGAAAGTTGAATTCAAATATTTGGTCAGTAAAAACTTTAGAGTTGTGAAGTACTGTGAGAGCTGTCAAAGGACGAACGCTGAGACTGGCACTGAAAAGCACAAGTGGAAATACTGTAAACAGTGCGACGTCGATCACAACTTTTATAATCTCCTTTCCATGGAGACAAGGTTTCCTCAGGGCTTTGCACGGATTTTCATTTCCAATGACCAGATAGGAAAACTCGAGTATTTTAGATTGCCGCGCAGGGTTGCTGTGGACACTTTAAAAGAAGAAGCCATCATCGATCAATTTCACTACAATACGCGAAATCTGGACGCCATAGAGCTTGATTCCGTGATGACACTCCACAAAAAACTCATGACACAGCCTGCAGCGCCCTCGAATTCAAGCACACGCGGTAAGCCACTCGGTTCAGCGAGCAGGTAAGATTCACTTGGTTGGCTTGGCTGTCTTTGCAGCCTCAAGCGCAACTCTAGCGGCCTCTTCTAGGTCTTCACCGGCACCAACTGTAGCAAAGATGACTTTGCCGTCTTTACCGATAACGCTGATCATTGGAATTGCTGAGG
>JBEIGW010000283.1:0-3780 GCA_040381655.1 Deltaproteobacteria bacterium | reverse complement strand
TACCCCTCCCCTCGACATTAAACCATAGTCAATACTGGAGGAAGTTGCAAATTGTCAGTATGCTGTGGGTTACCCCAGAAAGCCAAAAAAGGAGCCTCGCGCCATGAGCAGCATTCTTGAATTTATCGCTGAAACCCTGGAGCATTCCAGTGCGGAGCTTGTGAAACGATTTGGTGCGACTAAAAGCATACAGACCAAGAAAGACTTGAGCATCGTTACCGATGCCGATTTGGCTAGTGAAAAGATTATCCTGGATCGGATTATCAAGTATTTTCCGGACGATGCGATCATAAGTGAGGAGTCTGGACAGATACATGTCAATCGCGCTCCCGGCCAAAAAGTCTGGATCATTGACCCCTTGGACGGTACGACCAATTTTGCTAACTCATTTCCCTTCTTTAGCGTGGCTATAGGCTACGGTGAGTTTTTGGAAGGCGGGAGAATGCGCATGTTGGCAGGCGGCATCTCAGATCCAATCCATAAAAACAGATACTTAGCCCAGCGTGGGGGTGGTGCTACGTGTAACGGCAACCCCATGCACGTGGTCAAAGATCGCCCGTTTTCTCAGTGTTTTCTGGTCACGGGGTTCTACTACACGGTTGGCAAAGACTTAGATCGCGAGATTGAGCGCTACGGCCGGGTGGCCCAGCAGTGTCAGTCGATTCGTCGCGACGGTTCCGCCGCCTTGGACCTGGCCATGGTTGCAGCCGGCGTATATGACGGCTTCTGGGAGCGCGGTCTAGCTCTTTGGGACGTAGCCGCTGGCAGTCTTCTGGTCAAAGAGGCACGTGGTCTCGTTACGAATTATCCTACAATTGAGTCCAAGGCAGAAGTTGCCTCTTTAGGTACCACATCGGCCGGCCTATCATATAACTTGGAAGGTGAAGGAATTATTGCAGGAACACCCACCGTGGTGGCCCAGATCAGTAATTTGCTGTCAGGCGCCCGCTAAGTTTTCACCTCAATCCAAGTTTTTGCCGAACTCTCGCATAGCATTAAAGAGGGGTTTTGCATGAGGCGATTTGCAAGTGTCTTGATGATATTCGCTATGTTTGCGTCAAGCTCTGTTTGGGCGGCGCCACTGCTGGACAGACAAGGTCCTTACGAGATCAATTGGAGCTCCGGCAAAATCCGATTCTACGGCGTTGGAAAATACAATGAAGGCGAGCAAAACATGCGCGCAGCTGAGCAACGGGCTTGGGCTGATGGTCTGAAGTTAGCTGAGACAAACATTCCAAATCTGATGTCATCAAGGCTTGGTATCCAAGGGAAAAATTCTCCCGCTCAGCTTTCAAAGCTTGCTCAAGCTACGACGTCGGTCTCCACGACTTATTTCGGGGATCAACGCGTTAAAGTCATCCTTGAAACTCCGATTGCAAAAGTTCTACCCCAGCTACTCGGAGACGCGAATTTTACTCCTCCGACCGCTGATCCCGTCGGAGTCGTACTGAAGGTCACAGGTTCAGCTAAGCCGGCAGCAGCCATTCAATTGGTTGATGAAAAAGGGCGTGAGCTGTCCAAGATACCAGCCCCACGGTGGTATAAGGGTACTGTTGCTGCCGGCGAGGCAGGAATTGCATCAGATTTACCAGTCATTTCAGGTATTATGACGGCCCCAGGTGTTGTGAAACTCTCGTCTGCCGATTGGCGTGGGGGCTATGATTCCGCCCTGACGAGTGGCAAGGCTGTCATTCTGATCCAGTAGCTTCGGCTAGGCCTCGTCTAGCAAGGTGTTGCTTCCGAGGTTAATTCCGCTAAATAAAAAAGAAAATATTGCGCGCCATAGGTCAAAGTGATACATCCGTTGTTCACTTTCACCAGGTGGTCCCCGTCATTTGGTGATTTAATTAATGATTTGAGGTGGTTAGATGCCAAAGATCAAGACCAAACGCGCAGCCGCTAAGCGCTTTAAAGTGCTTTCAAGCGGTAAGGTCAAGCGCAGTCACGCCAACAAGCGTCACATCCTCACAAAAAAGGATCGCGGTCGTAAGAACAAGCTGAAAAAAGGCGGTTACGTCGACGATTCTAATTTGGGACTAGTGATGCGTTGTCTTCCTAACGGATAAGGGTAGGTATCATGGCTCGTGTAAAACGTGGTTTTAAAGCAAGACGTAGAAGGAAGAAACTCCTTGGTTTAGCCAAGGGCTTCCGCGGTACGCGTAAGAGCAACATCAAGACGGCTATCCATGTGGTTCGCCGCGCTCTTCGTTACTCGTACCGTGATCGTCGCGTACGTAAGCGTGAGTTTAGAAAACTGTGGATCATCCGTATCAACGCAGCAACCCGTGCAGAAGGACTCAAGTATAGCGAGTTCATCGGCGGTTTAAAAAAGCGTGGTATCGAAGTTGATCGCAGTGTTATTTCAAACCTCGCAGTGACAGACAAGGCAGCCTTCTCGGCGCTTGTCGCTGAAGCAAAAGCAGGTCTTGGTCGTAAGTAACATTACGGCTGTTTGATCTTTGTTTTTTGTTCTGTCACGTAGCAAGTTGCGATGTGAATTCTAAGGTCCGCTGACGTTCATATAAAGAAACGTTCAGCGGACTTTTGCGTTGTAGAATGACTCCAAGTCAGCAGGGAGGGTGGGATGTCTAAAGTTGATCTTAATCGATTTGCAACTCATATCGAGCGACTCGAACTCGCAAACAGATTAGCTTCTGCAGATGCCTTAGCCTCAGCGCACCGCCAGTCGTTTCACCAGCCAGTTCATGTACTTTATGGCGGCGCGCATCTTTTTTCCGAAAAAACATTCGAAAAAGTAACGAATCTCGCCGAGCAGGCATTTAAATATGCGGCTCCAGATGCTCGCGCTCTCAACAAGTTGTGTGGCGAGAGCTGGGACGACCAAGTTTCTCGTGAGATATTTCACCGCGCCGAGAAAAAAATTTCAACGTCACCGCTTGAAGATTACCGGATTGACTTTGAAGATGGATACGGCGTTCGTTCGGATGAGGAGGAAGACTCTCACGCAATCTCTGCAGCTAAAACTCTGGCTGCAGTCGCTGGGACACGCTTAGCGCCTAAAAATATCGGGATTCGAATCAAGCCTCTATCAACTGCTGGGATGAGGCGCGCCCTAAAGACACTGGCGTTATTTGTTGATGGATTACACAAGTCCCGTGCTATCCATGCGTCTGGGCTTAAGCATCTCATCATCACGTTACCCAAGGTCACTAATGCTGAGCAGGTGGCGACTCTCGTTGAAATTCTTGATGGTTATGAAAAAGAGCATCACTTAGGCCACGGTTTTTTCTCGATTGAGCTCGTTGTCGAGACACCGAGCGCATTTTTGGGTACGGACGGGACGATTCCTTTGGCGTCTTTTTTACATTCGTCAGCGGGTCGATGCCGTAGTTTGCATTTTGGCGTATATGATTTCACATCGTCTCTTGGTATCGGGAGTGCTGGTCAGTCAATTGATCATTTAGCGTGTGATTTTGCCAGAATTTGGATGCAGATTGCAGCGTCCCTGACGCCAAACATCGCAGTAAGTGATGGGATTATTAGCCGGCTACCGCTTGTTCCCAAGGAAAATACTCAAGGCGCTCGCGAGCAGTTTGACGCTGCGTGGCGCTACAATTACCAGCAAATGATGCGAAGTCTTGCAAACGGCTATTACCAAGGTTGGGATCTTCATCCTTGTCAGCTGCCGATTCGTCATATTGCGAATACGGTTTTCGTCTTACGGGAATTCCACGGCGCGGTAAATCGTCTTAAGACGTTTGTGGCTCGGGCATCTCAGGCAAGCCATGTGGGTGGTGTGTTTGACGATAGAGCGAGCGT
>JBEIGW010000282.1:0-3807 GCA_040381655.1 Deltaproteobacteria bacterium | reverse complement strand
GGAGGGGGCAAGCATGGCAAAGAGGAAAATCTAGGGTCTTGCATTACAGGCAACGGGGGTTTCCATTTTATTGAAAATGGGGGGTTTGCCACGATTGCCTTAAATCTTTTATCCATGAACGATGGATTTTCTAAAGATGACTGCGAGCGCTTTCACTGCCCCATGGGTCTTCCCATCGGCAATAACACGCCAGCCGAAATCGCCGTGAGTATTGCCGCGCAAATTCTCGAGCGTCGGGATCAAAAGAGCTAGAGGTCGTTTAAGGCCCTCTATTGCTGCCCAATGGTTGCCTGATGTATCCTTGTAAAGGCCACAAAAGTCCAACTTGGGGGAGATCTCACGTGCAGCATGCATATGACATGCGAAAAGCCGCCGAAGCTGCTGCCCCCGTCACCTTGCGTGACGGCGCGACCATCCAGACGTGGGTGAAAAGCGGATGGGGAACACCGCTCGTGTTTCTTTACGGCCTTGGCTGCTCGATCTCCCACTGGAAATATCAGCTCGCCCACGCACAGGCGGCCGGTCGGCTAACTGTGCACATGGATTACCGAGGACACGGCTCATCATCGCTTGGCACACCACTTCGGCCTTTGACGATAAAAACTCTCAGCCAGGATTTAAACGAGGTCCTTGATCAACTCTCCATTGAAAGTGCCGTGATTCTTGGTCAATCCATGGGGGGCACGGTCGCCCTGCAGTTTGCCCATGACCACCCTAAAAAATGCGCTGGACTCGTGTTACAAGGGGCGCCGGGTAGAAATCCGTTTGGACCGATGCGTATCGGGGAAACGGGGCGGGCTGCTCTTAAACTCATGATCGCCCTCAATAAGATCGCGCCGGT
The DNA here is from genome assembly GCA_040381655.1 of Deltaproteobacteria bacterium. Classification (GTDB taxonomy): domain Bacteria; phylum Bdellovibrionota_B; class Oligoflexia; order Oligoflexales; family RGVZ01; genus CAMDKS01. Next base: position 2,966 of record JBEIGW010000282.1, on the reverse strand, counting down.
TTGGGTGAAGTTTCTAAACAAGACTGCAGGTCGCGCCCCGGCTTTAGCCAGGGAGTTGGTGAGGTTGAAGGGTTTTAATCCGACACTCGCCAGAAACGAGGACATCGAAGAGTACCTAAAGCATTTCTTTGCCACCGATCCCAATATCTTTTATGAATTGGCCGATGACCTTCGTGACTTTGATGTAAGCCAGTTTGACGATATCATCGCTAGCCCGACCCTTATTTTAGCCGGTGCCAAGGATAATATGGTGCCCCTTGAAGAATGCAGATGGCTGGCCAAACGTCTTCCCATGGCTGAGCTTGAAGTCATCGCCCACGGTAGCCACTGCCCCCACCTCGACGACCCATTGTACGTTAATCACCGCATCGATCGTTTTTTGGGCACCTATAAGTTTTAATACAAGGGCGTCCCAAGATGTTAGGCATTTAAGAATTTAACTTGGTGAAAAGACGCCGGAGCGTTACTCTTCTCTCGTTTGAGTAACGTATTATTTTAATTCCTTCAATGAGGAGATTTCATTCATGAAACGACTTTCACTAGCAATCGTATCATTAATTCTGTCCGGAGCCGCTTACGGCAAAACATGTGACGTCGCCGTCGATGGCTCTGACTCCATGTCATACAACACGAAAGCAATAGCCACCAAAGGCTGCAAAGAAGTGAAGCTAACACTGAAACACACAGGTAAACTTCCTAAAGCAGCAATGGGACACAACCTCGTCATTACAGCTGAAGCCGACATGAAAAAAACAATCGAGGCAGCGACGAAAGCTGGACCCGCAAAAGATTATGCCCCGGGTGCTGATGGTGTAATTGTAGCCACGAAACTTCTTGGCGGCGGTGAATCTGACACGGTGACATTTGCCACCAGCAAGCTTAAAAAAGGTACAAAGTACAAATTTTTCTGTACGTTCCCGGGCCACAGTGCACTGATGGTTGGTGATGTGACTCTTTAATAGGCAGAATCGCACAGGAGGCCCTCTTTCCGCTTGGAGAGACAGGGGGCCTCCTGTTATTTTGCTGGTCTTATTGCCACTGTAGCTCAGCTGGTAGAGCAACCGCTTCGTAAGCGGTAGGTCGCCGGTTCAAATCCGGCCAGTGGCTCCACTTTAAGTCACGCCCATTTTAGCTAACCGTAATTTTTGATCTTACGTATTTTGAAGTTGCAAACCCCCGGGCTTGCGATGTCTAATTACGGTTAAGCAGATCCGATAAAGTTAACTGATCAACAAGGTAATGAGACGCTCGATGGCTCTAGGCCGCACTTTCTTGGTATTTGACCTGGATGGAACTATATTCGCGTCCACGCCGTTCTATTTTGCGATTTTGGAAACCGTATTCGAAAAAAATGGCCTAGAGCTATCAGATGCGGAAAAATCTCTCGCCGCTGGGCTGTCGGCTCGAAAGTTCCTCGCCACGCGGCTCTCGGCTGATGCCACGCAAGATGCCCTCCACTATATGAATGTGCAAAGCCAAATAGACCTCGAGCACATCGAAGTTTTTCAAGGTCTCAGCATTCTCCTCAAGACTTTGACGGAGCGAGGGAAACGGCTCGCTGCGTGGACAAGTCGCGACTTTGGCTCGGCGATGAGACTTCTCAAAAAAAACAATCTTGATCATTTTTTTGAGATTGTCATAACGGGTGATTGTATTGAGAATCACAAACCTGATCCACATGGACTACACTTGATTGCCAATCACTTTAATTGTCAGGCGTCCGAGCTCGTCATGATCGGTGATCATGATGTTGACATCACGGCGGCGCAAGCGGCCGGCGCCGTTCCCATTCGTGCAAATTGGCATGGATTCAGGGATGGAGTTAACTGCCATTTGGGAGCTCTCACGATACATTCGGTGGAGCATCTCGCCGATACATTGCTTTAAGTCAATTCTGGGCTAAAAGGCTGACCTTACATGAGCAAAGTCGATTACTCAGATATCGCAAGTCGCTACGACAATAACCCCATTCGAAGTGATATTCCCGAAGATCCGATATTAAGTCTAAGTTACGGCCATCACTGGCGTGTTTTGGATCTTGGCTGTGGCACGGGGTCCTACATCGAAAGTCAAAGCAGATCTGGTAAATATAAAAATATCGAGTGGCACGGGCTAGATCCAAGTGCGGAGATGCTAAATCGTGCCAAGACAAAAGTGAGTGGAGCTCATTTCCATCTAGGGAAAGCCGAAATATTACCGTTTGAACAGGGGTTTTTTGACTACGTCACCAGTAGATTTTCACTTCATCACTTTGATGACCCAAGATCCGCGTTGGTAGCCGTTCACCGTGTACTTAAAAAAAATGGCCATTTTAAAATCGTCAATATTGCACCCGATCAAAGCCCCAACTGGTGGATCTTTAAATATTTTCCCAAAGCCAGAGAACTGGACATGAAACGTTTCTGGCCTGTCGATCAAATAAAATCCGAAGTAAGTCATGCAGGCTTTCACCACGAGAGCACATCCATGACTCTTCGCAAGAAAATTCCTGCTCACCTCGTATTAAACGAAGCTCGAAACCGAGAGACGTCCGAGTTACTGTTAATTGATTATGACTCATATAAAAATGGCCTCAAGCGCCTTGAATTCGACCTTAAACCTCTCGGTGATCAATTAGTTGATTGGGGACTTATGATCACTGAGATCTACTGCACAAAAAAGACTTAACAATAGATGAATATAATCGACAACTAATGTAGCATCGCATGATTATCGCCACGGCAAATCTCAAAATTTGGAGATCAAGCACTCAATGAAAACCTCTTTGATATATCTTCTCAGCTGCATCACCCTCGTTGGCGTCAATCTTAAACCCACCTCGATACTCGCCAACGATACAAACAGCCAAAAATCGTGCGACACTGGGGACACAAGAGGATGCCTCCGTTACTCGATTCAACTCCTTCATCAAGGACGCAAGCCCGAGTCCGAGAAAAACCTCAAAGATCTTTGCAGTAAAAAGGTCG
>JBEIGW010000281.1:0-3843 GCA_040381655.1 Deltaproteobacteria bacterium | reverse complement strand
TGTGCCCTTGGCGCGTGATCCAAACAGGCGGAGCTGGGCTTCCGGGATGGATGCGGCGATTCCCGAGGCTATAGCGCTGATGCGCGGGTCGATGCTGATGACAGACGCGCTGGAGGGAGCAGCCGTCATGGGGGATTCTGGCCAGGGAGCCTCGGGGGCGTCGTGCAGCTCTACCGTTCCATACCAATCTACCGGGCTCTGCTGTCTGAGAGGAGACAAACCTCTCGCAGGGCCTCTGATTTGCCCAACGCTTCAGATCAGAAGCGGGCAAACCAGCTCGAATCAGTAGACCGCTGATGCTACCGTCTTCTGGATCTGGATGTTAGACACCCCAGGCTAGGCAGCCAATTCGGAGATGATTCCTTCACGTTCACTCCAAGAAATTGGTCGAATGTCGTAATTGCGCAATGCATCAAGAGAAGATTCGGCGGGAGGCTTTTCTATATCATTGAGAAATACATAAAGACGAGAGTTAAGCGGACGTACTTCTTTAGTGTCAACCCAGGAAAATGCAATTAACTCTGAAAAATCACGCTTTGGATTGTTCATTGTTTTAATAAGCCTTTCTGGCGCATCGCGATACGAAGGAATAACAAAATCAAAGTTATGATCAAATCCAGACTTTCCCGAAAGCTTCACATTTGGAGTGTGCCGGATTTCGTGAAGCTGCAGCCAAGCAGCTACATCTTCTAAAAACAGATTTGCAACAACTGGAGCCGCAAGATAAAAGAGATCATTTACGGCAAGCAAGGCCTGAATTAGATTGTGCTTTCGCAAACTAAAATTTTCTTTTGTGGCTTTTACATATAAAGCGTCGCCATTGCGGTGTATCCCCAATCCATTGAGGGTTGTAAAAAGCAAATCCTTTCTCTTTTTTGTTTCTATGTCACATCCACACATGCGAAGGTCCTCTATCGTCTCCCCTCCGTCAGTAATCAAAAAACTTCCATTTAGTCGTTGCACATAGATTTGAGTGTAGTCATTATGGCGATTGAGAAACGGTGTGGTTATCTCTACGTAGTCGCTTCCAATTTCTCTCAATACGCTCTTGTCTCGGAGCCAATCGGCGTACCCGTGAACAAGCTGTCTAACTTCTTCAATCACGTGAACAGGCTCCTGCGAAATTCCGGCGGATCTGAAACATTCACATATCTTAGGAAGTCATGGAGCGTCTGCCACCTGTCCGCAATGCTTGGAAACGCTTCCACGGGCACGGGCACCGCCCACTTGTCTCCGAAACCCTCTCGGTACAAATGGAGATGCGGGCAAGAAATCTCCTCATCATCCGGATTACGATGAGGTGCGCCTCCGAAATCTAGTCTTGCAAGAATTACAACCCTCCTTGCCCTATTCTGATAAGTTCCTTTAGCGAGATTAATTTGATTCTGGTATACGTCTAAGACAAATTCTTCGCGCCTGTCACGGCTTACAAGAGGAACCCTGAGTGATCCACCAAGTATAGGATACTCATGCACTATATCGTCAACCTTCTGCTTTTCAAGAGCAAGAAGGGCATCAGCGTCTGATTGGGGAAGATTGATTTCGTTCATTGAAATTGGTCTTTGCCAGGCATTATAGGGGTGTGAGTAACGCCTGAGCTAAGCGGCAGCATTCGCTTCGCCATGGATGCTGCCGATGGAGCAAATAATTAGACCGTACCCGCCGCCTCCAGTTCGCTTAACGTGCACAAGTAATGATTGGCGATGAGATTGAAGCCGCTATCTATGTCTAGGGCTGGGAAGTTAGGGCCGGAGACTCCGAGGGCCGATTCGATAACGTTATTCAAGCTTTTTCCGTGCGTATCGAAGCTGGCGATGCGGTAAATGGCATAGAGCGGATCGAGTCGATTTCCATGATCGTTGCGCACCTGAATAATCATGCTCTTTACATCTAGAACACTCTGCAATTGGCTCCACCCTTGACCGGGCGCCGCAAGATAGGAATTGATATATAATCGTTCGTCGTAAAACCTCCCATACTCGCGTTTGAATGATGTTACGAGATTGTCATATCTAGATTGCCGGCTAGCGGGAATGTCAAAAATATAAACGATCCAAAAAAGTTCTCGATCAGCGATCTCGCCAAGATATGGGAGATGTAGCGCTCATCATCGCTTGAATTACCAACCATCCCATTTGCCTTGAGTGTTCCGGCAATCGAGTGAAATCTGAGGGCTTCTTGCCCAAGAAAACCAATGGGCCCAGGCTGGCTGCCTAGGACCCTGAAGCGGTCAAGTCTGCTGTTTAGGAGCTGAAAGTGGTCGATGTTGGTCATGGTGATGTCTAACAGCAATTAGGCGGATCCGTATATTACCTCGATTTCAGCCGTTCTGGCCGTATAAAAGCGGGTTGCTACAGACAGGCAGCTCACAAATCGCTTGCCACGCAATGCGATTCATGCAGGTCGGACCAAGACCGGGTTTGATAGGCAGATCCGCAAAAAAGGGTTCGCCAGATTACAAAAGGTCGGTAGGACTGGGCAGGCCCAGAGGGTCTCGGTTCAGCGAATGGGTGCAGATCATCGTGCTTTGGATGTCGTTGTCGCCCATCAGCTCTTGGATCGTGCGAATGGCAGAAAGTATAGGTCGTTGCTGGGGAGAAGAGTCTACAGACCAGCACTTTGATCAGGCAGCGGAGGATCCGGCCTCACCAGTGCCCACGGGTCAGTGCGCTAGAGGCCATCGGCACCGATCTCGTGTCTTGCTTAAACAGCCCTTAAGTTTTAGAACTTGTGGCAACAAGCTCGGCGACTCGATTGACAGGTCGGCAACCACGAAGGCCAAAACCAGTAAAGATGTCGTGTGATGTTGGTTGGACGAACGACCACAATATCCTAATGAAATTCTATTGTTTGAGACGATCCCTGCACATAGGTAAACACGTTCTTCTCGGGAAACCGTGTTCCCAAGATTCAGCGTCGCCCCTGATTTCCAAGTCTCACGTTGCGAGTTTGGAATTCATGCATAGCTCTTTAATGCCATTGTAAGCTGCTAGAGATACGGAAAAACAAGGCGATCGCCATCTGAAGTGCCTGGAGGGTTCATCGGACCACCTGATCAGCAACAAAGCTCCGCAAGCCCCCAGAGACCCCGCCATCCAGCCGCTACACTAGTACTAGCGCACTGTTGGAGGACCATCGCGTGCCCCAGAACAAAGTCCAGTACCAGGAGGGGCTTTCCCTTTCCGATTTCATCCAGGCCTATGGAACTGAGGAAAAGTGCCTCGTGGCCCTGGAGCTTTCCCGCTGGCCGGAGGGCTTCCGCTGCCCGCAGTGTGGGGAGAGTGAGAAGTTTGGAGTAATCCACGATGACCGCCGCAAAAGGTACCAGTGCAACCAGTGTCGCCATCAAACGACGGCAACGGCAGGAACAATCTTTGACTCTACCAAGCTACCTTTGTCCAAATGGTTCCAAGCCATTTATCTGATTGCCCATGCAAAGAATGGGAGTTCAGCGTTGGAGCTCAAGCGACAAATTGGTGTCAGCTATCCTACTAGCTGGAAGATAAAACATAAGTTGATGGAGGCAATGAAGGATCGCGATGGGCAATACTTTCTGCGTGGCATCATCCATATTGATGATGCCTACCTTGGCGGAGAGCTCAATGGAGGCAAGGCTGGTCGGGGGTCAGAGAATAAGGTTCCGTTTGTCGCAGCTTTGGAAATGAGTGGTGAAAACCGGCCGATTCATCTCAAGCTTAATCGAGTGAGTGGATTTACAAGCGATGCCATAGAGGCCTGGTCTGTGGATAGTCTTGCGCCTGGAAGCGTCGTGTTTTCTGATGGTTTGGCCTGTTTCCGGGCTGTAGCTGCGGCAGGTTGCGACCACGTCCCGGTGGTGATTGG
>JBEIGW010000280.1:0-3844 GCA_040381655.1 Deltaproteobacteria bacterium | reverse complement strand
TCGCAGACTTTAAAACCGCGAAAAGATCTTTTCTTGAAAAGCCAACCGCTCCACCTACCGGAGCTGTCATAAGGCCATCTGAAAAAAGTGCGAAAACAGTGCCAGATGCCAACTCAAGATTCTGCTCACTCATGATTAACTCCTCAGCAAAACCTAGGATCGTGCTGCTGTTGACTGGGCTTTGCGTCTTAATCATGACGCCATCGGATTTGACGATTACAGGGGCTGGATGACCCGCATTGCACCAACTTACGGATGCCGATTCCTTATTGAATTTCGCAATGATTCCAGTCGCAGTAGATATGCCTGAACCGTAAGAATACAATGCACTATTACAGCGAATCATGAATTCTTTGATATCAAACGGCTTGCCATCCGATCTTGATTTTTGCTCCTGAAACAACACGGACATCACAGGCGTCATCATTGCCGATTCAATTCCGTGGCCAGTTATGTCCACGATTGAAATAACCGTCTCTCCCCTCGCCTCATCATAATGCACACCGTACCAGTCACCCGCCAAATGAAGAGACGGTTCATATTTTGCTGCAATGGCAAGGTTAGACTCTGATGTTTTCTTTGGCTTAAATAGAAATCGGTCTTGAATCGCACTTGCAACACGAATCCCTTGCTCCATTTTCGTTTTCTCAAGCTTATCAATATGCAATGCAGCGATGGTCTTATCGCGATTACGAAGGTTATCCGCCATGTTCACAAATGACTGGCTTAAAACCGCAAGCTCACCGAAGCCTTGTGCATTCATCTTAACATCAAAATCACCCTTCGAAAGCTGCTTTGCCATATCCGTTAATGCGCGAATTGGCTTGGTAGCCATCCAGAGCGGGACTTGGAGGATGACCACAGCGAGAATCAAGTAAAAAAGTGACACCCCGGCCACTTTACGGATCGTGGAATAAACCTCCTCCATGGCACGTTGCTTTGTTTTTTCTGCAAAAACGATCATGTTGGAGCGTGGTATCTCTTGGAAAAATCCATATAGTTTTGTGCCGTTAACCTCAAATTCTGACTGGCCTTGACGAAATGGCATCTTTACAAATGAGGTCACCAGAGGCCGCTTCATAACGAGATCTTGAGTGACATCTTGGACATTAGAATATAAAAGTTTGCCACCACGACTCAGCAAGTAAATAGTTGTGTATTTTGTATTTAAGGTAAACAAACGCTCGATATCAGTCTGATTAATTTCAAAGAGCTGAAGCGTGGATCGGCTATCTTTACTTTTTCCTTCGGCATAGAAAGTCTGTCCATTGTAGGATCCAAAGGAATAAAAAGCCTCCGCATTTGGCTCGCTTATCTCAAAATTATCGAGTCCTAATTCTTCTACATTTTTCGCACCAGCAAACTCACCGCGTATCCATGACACGTTACCTCTGCCCAGAAGGCTGAATTCTGCAATAGGTTCCCGCTTCCGTGTCTGTCTAATGTAATTATCCAAATACTCTGAAATATTATGAGACCTGGACTCAAGGTCGAGGAATAGAATCATCGAAGCATCTTTCAATGATGAGTCATACAGCGCCCGCATCGCATAGAAAATCGAGAAAAACGAACCTCCGATAATTCCAAGAACACAAAAAAACGAGATAATCATCCGAATGCCAGGACGATAAGAAAATAGCTTGAATTTAGCGAACATATTTACGGTCCTTGCTGATTAATATTTCAATTCGCCTATTTTTTTTCATGTTCTCCGCAATCCATTTTCCGTCTGTTGTCTTTTCAGGCAGCAGAGGCTCAGAGCTGCCTCGACCCTCAACTCGGACGATCTTTTTCTTTACTGCATTTGCAGTGAGATAATTAGCGACCTGTGAGGCCCTTACTACCGACAGTGACCAACTGTCGAGACCAACTACGGCGTCATTCGTGGTCGAGTCCGTATGACCAACGATGCGAACACTGTCGATGTTGTTTGCTCGGCCAATAGTCTGGCTAAGCTCATTAAGCCGTGGGAACGCGGCGGGTTTTAACTTTGTTGAACCTTGGTCAAATAGAATGTCGACTGGCACGGACACCGTCACAAGGTCTTTTATTTCTTCGGCCCCCATAATGGCTTTTAGATCGTCTGTTACAAGTTTTGTCTCTTTGTCGCGGGATTCAGCGCCCTCGCCTTCGCCTTGACGAGCACGTTCTTCAGCGTCCTGAATTCGGCTAATCACTTCTTCAATCGATTCCAGGTTAAGCATCGTCACGAGGAGCTCTAAAGCTCTCATAGCGGAATTTTGAGATGCCTCGTCTGTTGAGTCACCGGCCTGGGCTTTCTCACTTTTGAAAGCCTCCATAAGTTTGAGGCGCACGCAATCCTCATTTTTTGGACTGGCCACCGCAAAAGAGTACATAACCACGAAAAATCCGAAGAGTAATGTCATCATATCCGCGTATGATACAAGCCATGGTTCGCCTTCTTCATGCGGTTCGTGCCGATGATGTTCCTCGTGATCATCATGCTCCGCTTGGGCGTCTAAGTGCGCTGCCTCCTGCGAGTCATCAAGATCATGTTTATTTTTTTGTTTTTTATTGCTCGCCATTCAGCTGCACTCCCTCTTTGATTATAGGGAGTTGCTTTGCAGCGCCACATAGGCAGAAGTTGCCCAGATTCTGTCTACGCTAGCGGCCTGAACTAAAGAAGCGACGCCGATTTTAACCGGCCAATGCGTGGGGTTTGTTCCACAACAATATTTGGATTTTTTATGGATATACCGTTTTGGCGTCTAACGTGACTCGTAGTAAGTCTAGCTAACGGTGAACTACGCATATCCATGTTAGGTAAAGCTAGATCCTTTGCAAAGGATACGGCTTCTGGTCCTACTTTATTTAGGGCCGCAATAGTGCCATCCCTTGAAAGAATTGACGGTTCGCCGGAGTCTTCAAGTCTTGCTGCCAGGAGTAAGCCTAAAATATTTGAAACACCATGCCGCGCTAGAAAAATATTTCTCATCCACACGGGCATATCCATCAGGCAATCCACGGCACTTTGGCTTGGCATTCGATCGATTAACAAAGCCGTTGCTGCCAGGACTTTGTTCAATGCAGCATCATCAACACCATAGTGGTAAAGAGCAGAAAATCTTGTCGCTTCCGTACTTGTCTCAAGACGCCGTTCATCATCGCCCTTCGGTTTTTTTATAGTTGAATTGGCAGATGACTCAGACCTTGACGGATTGTCGCTTGGAAGACGTGGTAAACCTAGCTTTAGTAGATCGGACTCCGATATTGGCGTCATTAGGTCTTTCGACCTAGCTCGCTCCTCGAGCTTAAGGATCTCAGTCCTTAGGTATAGACGACTAGCTATGACAACTTCAGGCAGCATATAACTTGTAGGTGGTAGGTTCGTCCCCCGCCTAGACGCCCAAAATAGCTCTTCTGGTAAAGGAAGCTCCGGTAAACCGAGCTCACCAGCGACCACTTCAGATAAATGGTTCACAAAGCACGAATTTGTGGGCTGACTAGGCATACACTCGACCCTTCCTCATATCTATACAGCTAACATCGGCAATAATTGCCGATTCATTAGAAAAAAGTTTTGATCTTTCGAATTACTGTTTTGGTGCTTTTGCAAATAATGACTAAATCCTGAGGGCAAATCAACCTGTTCAACGTTTTGTGCGAAAGGGGTTCATAAAATAGGGATATAATGTTCCTAGGAGCGATATTATCGTCCCACGATAATTCTTAGGAGAAGTCTGTGAATATTAATATTGTTCTGTCTTTTACTATGGCTGTGGCCGTATTCTCTTGGGCAGCACTGACAGCAACGGATAATCCAAGAACATTCCTCGACCTCCACGGGTTTGTAATCGTAATCGCAGGAACCATTGTTGCGACC
>JBEIGW010000279.1:0-3861 GCA_040381655.1 Deltaproteobacteria bacterium | reverse complement strand
CCTCCAAGACACCAGCCAATCGTGAACAATCGCAACTCGCAAGGCTTTCGCGGCTCCTTTGGTTTTTTACCAACTTTTCTGATCACGGCTTTCGCCTGTCCCATTATGATTACAAAGGACAAAACTCGCAGCACAAATCTCAACAATTCGCTCAAGTTGCGTCAGGACAAGCTTTTCAGGCGAAAAAAAAGTGCCCGGCAATATTTGCACCCGCACTGAACATGAGGTTAAGATTAAAACATAGGTGACATTCATTTTTTGCTTGACACCGCCTGATTCTAGAAAACGACACCGTTATCTATCACTCAGGCCTCGTCAGCCCAGCCAACGCCGAAACGGGCCAAATTATTTGGTCGTGGGGCGCCACTGGATCACTCGCACGGAGACTTGACTCAGCATGAGCCACTCTGACAAGCGCACGGAACTACCGGTAGCACCGCTACCCTCGTCACAACTCTTTTGTGACGTGCCCGTGTCTCGCGTCACCGAAAATTGGCAACAAGCATTCCCTGAAATCGTCGGTCGCAGCCGATCCATGTCAACCGTTTTGGAAACTGTAACTAAAATAGCCCGAAGCGAAAGCTCGGTTTTGATCAATGGTGACAGCGGTACTGGGAAGGAACTCATTGCGAGGGCCATCCACCGGCTATCGGGACGATCCCATAAACCATTCATTGCAATCAATTGCAGCGCCATCCCAGAAAACCTCCTTGAAAGCGAACTCTTTGGCCACGAAAAAGGCGCGTTTACGGGCGCTGTGCAGCGTCACCACGGAGTATTTGCCCGGGCCGAGGGTGGTACGTTATTCCTGGATGAAATCGGCGACATGGCGCCATCGCTCCAGTCAAAGCTGCTGCGTGTTTTACAAGAAAAGACGTTCACCCCTGTGGGTGGCAAGGAACTGTGCAGAGCTGATGTGCGAGTCATAGCAGCGACGCACGTGGATCTCGAGGGAGCCATCCTAAACGGCACATTCCGCAGCGATCTTTATTACCGCATCAATGTGCTGCCCGTGACCTTACCTGCTTTAAAAGAACGCCGAGAAGACATCCCCCTTCTACTGAATCACTTCATTGAAGTCTCCAATCGAATGCACCCGCAACAGCCTCAATGCTGGTTAACTCAAGAGGCTGCCTCAATTTTGAGCGCACAGCCCTGGCCCGGTAATATACGTCAGCTGCAAAATGTGGTTGAACGGCTAGTCGTCATGCGTGGCGGCGGTGCTATTGGTGTGGAACATCTACCGAGTGAGTTTCTGAGTGCCACCGGACTAGTGTCGCAGCACCCAAACCATCCATTCACGGCGAAAGCTGAATCGATAACAAACCAAAACCTTCCTCGTAACAACGCTGGCCAGCGCGTTGAAGCTAGGAGCGAGCCTCTAACCACGCGCGGCCCTTTCCCTAAGGGCACTGGACTCTCAGAGCTAAATCCTCGTCCTGGCGTGACTGCCATGCAGCTGCCGGCCGATTTTGGCGTACTTCCTGCCGAAGGCATCAACCTCATCGAGTTTATTGAAAATCTGGAAAACAGCTTGATCACGCAGGCCCTTCAGAGAACCGATAACAATCGCAACCAAGCCGCAAGGTTACTTGGCATGAACCGCACCACGCTCGTCGAGAGAATCAAGAAGCGCAAACTTTCACCAATGAATCCTGCCAGCGAAGAACTATAAGAATCCCACATTTGGGAATTAGTAAGTTTTATAGCTGGAAATTTTGCGAACAGCCTCCCTATTGCTACAATTTTAAGATGTTCAAAAATTGGCGATAGCACAGGGAGGTTTTATGGCTCGCTCATCTCTCATTAAGCTTGGACTCACGGCAATGATTGCCACAGTCCCAGCGACGACAGCACTTGGATTCGTAGCGCCGGAACACAGCGTTACATCGAAAGCGGTAGCTGCTCTCTTGGTCCGCGGCGAACGTGTCATAAGACCTGACACGATTGACGTCAGTACCCAGAAATTTGCAAACCGTTTTGACCCATCAACCAAAATCTCTGTAGATGCCCACAGCGGAGCTGTTCGCATTATAACCGGAGATCTAGCAGCAAAAGCCTCTTCCCTTAACCGAGCCGAGTTGCTCGATATCGCTAGAAACTGGATTGCATCACATGAGGATGTGCTGCAGGTGAACTTAAATGATCTGTCGCTTGTTGACGCAGCGACTTTGATCACGCCTGACGTTCAATTCCTGCGATTCGCGGTTTCCAAAGACGGGATTCTTATCGCCGATGCATCAGTAAATATGCGTTTTAAGTCTGGAAAACTCGTGCAAGTTCAGTCCCGCTCATTTGGTGAATCTCAAGACGACAACGGTGGAAGTTTTGTAAGCGCACACGACGCTGTCAGTAAACTTGCACCAGGCGCAGAAGTTCACGATATGGGCCAAAAGTACCGCGTGAAGCAAACTGCTAACGGCTATAAGCTAGCTCTCGTCAATAGCACAGTCGTTGAGCTCGACGGCGAGTCTCTCAGCGTTGAAACCTTGGCTAGTAATGGCGAACTTTTCTCAAGCAAGAATACTCGTCACTTCGCGTCAAGCCATGCACATGGGAAAGTATTCCCAAGAACTTACTTTGAGAGCACGATGACAGACGCTTCAATGATGGAAATGGACCTGCAAGCGGGAGGCTCAGCACTAACCACGGGGCTTGATGGGAAGTTCGACTTTACGGGAGCGGCCGCTCCAACCGTTTCTGGTTTGAAGGGAAAGAAATTCCGGGTCAACACCAGGTCGGGTACACCAGTTGCAAAAGCTGCAACTAAAGTCGGTGACGCCTGGGACCTTAACCTTGATGTATCGACCGAAAAAGACCAAGCCCAAGTTCACACGTTCCATCACTTAAACCTCATGGTTCAAAAAGCGAAAAAATACGTATCATCTCCATGGATGGACCGACCACTGACAGCAAACGTGAACTTAAGCCAAACATGCAACGCCTACTGGGATGGCAGCTCCGTAAACTTCTTCTCAGCCGGCGGTGGATGCGGCAACACAGGCCTCATTTCAGACGTCATGTACCACGAGTGGGGCCATGGCTTTGATGAGAACACAGGCGGTATCGATGACGGGGCATACTCGGAAGGATTTGGCGACATTATGTCGATGGTCATGACCAACGATAGCCGCCTTGGGCCAGGATTCAGATCTAACGGCGGCATCGTTCGCGATATGGAGCCAGACAAGGTTTACCCTAAAGATCGCGGCGAAGTTCACGCTGAAGGCTTGATCATCGGTGGAACCTTCTGGGACCTTTTCAAAACCCTAAGCGCTAAATACAACGCCGACAAAGCCAATGACATCGTCTCGTCTATCGCTTTCAAGACCATCTTCACAGCAACCACCTACCGCGACGTCTACGAGGCCGCACTCGTTGTAAATGACAACGACACAGACCCCGTGACCCGCTCCCCAGACTTCTGCGAAATCAATGGAGCCTTTACCGCACACGGACTTACGACGAAGTCACCCGACTGCAAGTAGACTAGACCTTTAAAACCAAGCGTCATTTTGCCGCTAGCCCCTAGTCATGGGGTTAGCGGCAAAATTATTTAGTCATATCGGCAGTATAAGACCTCAAATAGCTTATTGATTTTAGGAGTTTAAAAAATGTGCTGGAGCCCTGAGCGCTCTTTGCCGTTAAGACCCCGTCAGGAGGTGGAGTTGTGCGTAATTTTATGTCAGTTTCTGCCCTAACATTGGCGCTCATATTCTCCTGCAACGCAGGTGAATTCGCGGGCGATGGCGCGACCAACGTGAGACCCACAGGCAAAAAACCTCCGACAACGTCCACTCCTAATAAGCCAGGAGACACCCCGATTCCTGGCTCAAATGAACTCATCATTGATGACGGCGG
>JBEIGW010000278.1:0-3941 GCA_040381655.1 Deltaproteobacteria bacterium | reverse complement strand
CCAGCACCGCAACCAGCACCGCAACCAGCACCGCAACCAGCACCGCAACCAGCACCGCAACCAGCACCCAAGCCATCTCTGGGACCTTTGAATCCCCAACTGGGTAGCATTCAGCTCCAAGGCCTACAAGGTGCCGGGATTAATGTGGAATCGATCTTTAAAACCCAATATCTGGTTCTTTACATTCCTGATATCCGTTTTTGCGGTCCCCACTGCTTCATTCGTGATAGTGGTATCGTCCAGCGGAGCTTCACCCAACTCGAGGCAAAAGGTAAATGCAGTACAGCTTCGATCATGGACCTCGACCCCAGAGCTCAGTGGCCAGCAGGTGCTAAGGTAGCAGGTAACATCTATGCTGCGAAAAATATCAAGGGTCAACTTTTAAAGCTTTCGGGAGGAGGAATTAACATTAACGGCAGGCAGAACTATCTTATTCTTGACAGAAAAGGCAATGTCTTGGGCCAGAGTGACATGCAACTATCTAATGCGATTACGAACATGTGCCAGTAATCCTGAAACGGCCCCCACCCGTGTTGATTTTTTTAGTGCAAGCCGTAGGGATGACCTGCGGCCTGAACCGCTCCGTTTGGCTGGATTGGCCATTAGATAATGGTTGTGGAGCCAGACTTAAAAATCCAAGCAAACTGGCCGACTTGACTGTGGCGACAAGTTCTATTTTCTGAACCAGGCAGTCGTGAGACTTTGAGAGATTGAAATGCTCAAATGTTTGTGTCGCCTAGCTCCCTTGAAAGATGCTCTTTGGATGAGACAAAGCACATGCCTAGGTCTTGGAGTTCAGAGATCTAAAATTGGTTTGGACTTCACGTGGAAATGGCAAAACTGGTTTTCGCAGCGCAAGCTTTGTCAGAATGTTTCTGACGTAATTTCAGTTCAATAAAAAATTTAAATACCTAATATTATTGAGAATAAAGCAATCCAATCGTTCCTCCTCATGTTTGACGAGAGTTTTCCGAACTCATCTACATGCGTTACGTTTCGTCTTCCTTTTTGATCATCGCTTTTTTCGCTGCAGCATGCGGTGATGTATCCGTAGACAATACATCTCGCAATGGTTTGAAAGAGCAATCGGTTGGATCGGTGTTTCCTTCAATTCCATCGATTGTGAAAAAAGAGTGGCGATCACAGAAAATTCTACGGTCTTCGTTCTTGCCAACGGAAGGCCTGACTCAGTCAAAAGCAAATCCCTCAGTTCGTAATCAAGCCCTCAGAACATTTTTGGGGAAACGAGGCGTACATCCTCTCATGCAGTTAACTGAGAATTCCTCTCATCTCGTTAAAGAGCATAAGGGATTCGGGCTGACGGAGGATGCTAAACTAAATATTAGATCCTATTCTCTTCGTTTGGGTGACTATGATGTCTGTGATATGAGCATACGCACAGTGGAGACACCTTCCGGCTCAGTTCGTGCTGTGGGTGTTTTGCCGCAGTTGACAGTTGTTCAAACGTTCGCTGACGATGCTTGGCAGTCTCGCGAGTCAGCGGTAAATCTCGCTGTGACTCGTCTTCGAGCCATCGGAGTAAATATTTCGTCGGTTATTGTGACCAAATCAGCGAAGTGTCTTTATGTCAGAAACGATAGGTTATTGCCCGCATGGCATTTGATCGTTCGATTGGAAAATATTCCCTATCAGGTCTTTGTTGGCCCGGGTGAAGTTTTGGAAGGTGATGTATTAGGTTTTGATGTAAAGGCTAAAGTTAAGGCTTACGCATCCAATCCAAAAGATGGCAAATTAATCGATTTTGATGTGAATGTTTCCGGCGACGGGTACTTGACTAATGAGTACTTCACAACTGCGTCTGGCGATACCTCCATACCAAGGCAGCTCTCTTCCTCTAATTCATTTACGCAGTCATCCAACTCAGCATCGTTTGCCGAGCAGTCAGTATTTGCACATGTAAATCAACACTTTGAGTTCGCTGTTGCTAATGGTTATGTTTGGAGTGGTCCTAAACCACTCACCATAAAAACTCATTATGAAGCCGTTTCTGGAAATAAAAATCATGCACAGTATGAGCCTTACGATGGTCGATCTGGACCATTTATTTTAATGGCCCCGGGTGATGGCTATAATTTGGAAAATCTGATGGTCGACAGTGATATTGCCAGCCACGAGTTAGGGCACCATATTGTATACTCAAGTGTGACCGGGCTCTATGGTGACTCCCTTGTTATCCACGAGGGAATGGCGGATGCCATCACATTTATGCGTTCGGGAGATAGCTGCTTGGGTGAATCCATTTGCCCAGTGAAAGAAAATCCAGCGACGAGCTCATGCCAGATAAATGGCAAATGTCTACGCAATGCAGAGACGACGATGAAATACCAAGATGCAAACTACGCCACGTCTCCTCGGCATTTGAAGGGGCGGGTTATATCAGGGCTGTTTTGGGATCTGTATAAGGGTGGTAAGATACCCGTGGTTAATCTCCAGAAATTGGTGATTGCTACAACCTGGTTTCTTCCAGCGCAAGCTGACATGGCCTCTTTTGTCGTGGCACTACTTGATGCCGATTACGCTTTATTTGATCGACGCTACCAGGCTGTGCTCATGCAAGCAGCGGCTGAACGCGGTTTAGGTGTCGACACTCTAGGGATTTCTGCTGATCATATCGACGGTGTTGCGCCGCAGTCACGTCCTCCCAATTCGCCTGCCGTATGGGGATCGCCGTTTTTAAATAAGGCTAGACCGACTTGGGCTTGGACTTCTGGGGGCGGTGGAAATGGGACCTTTCGGTACCGCCTTGATAATAGCGATTTGACCAGCGGCGCGACGGTTACATCCGCAAAGAGTTTTACACCAACATCACCACTGATTGATGGTGATCATGTGCTATACGTGCAGGAGCAAAATCAGGCTGGTCAGTGGTCTCTGAGCGGGAACAGCAAGATTTCTGTCGATACAATTGCGCCGACGGTATTTTCAATTACGGGTCCCTCCAAGCCAAGTAATAGTCAAACCCCCACAGTAACCTGGGGTGCCGCGACTGACAGTAACGGCGTGACTTACACATTAAAAGTGGCTAATTCCCGGGACTGTGTAACGGGGGTGACTCAAACCTATCCCGACTTGTCTAATTTGCCTGGATCTGGGTATCAGATGCTCGCAAATTTGCCTGAGGGCACTTGGTATGCGTGCGTCACAGCCGTGGATGGAGCAGGCAACACCACAAAAGCGTCTAATGATAGCTATCAATTCTCTGTTGATTTGACGGCGCCGTTTGCACCAGTTGTTTCAGGACCCCCCATTATAAACACAGCAACACCGACTTGGAATTGGACATCCGGCGGTGGGGGAGGTGGGATTTTTCGTTACAGTCTAAACAACAGTAACTTAACAACTGGCTTCATAATTACCACATCCTCAAGCTTTACGCCCTCCTCCGGCTTGAGTGATGGTACTTATGTTCTTTATGTGCAAGAACGTGACATGGCTCGTAACTGGTCTCCAAGTGGAAGTAAGACGATTGCCATCGATACGACTCCACCTACAGCATTTTCAATCACAAGTCCCTCCAAACTGATTAATAGTCAAACCCCCACAGTAACCTGGGGGGCTGCGACTGACAGTAACGGCGTGACTTACACATTAAAAGTGGCTAACTCCCGGGACTGTGCAACGGGAGTGACTCAAACCTATCCCGCCATGTCTAATTTATCTGGCTCTGGGTCTCAAAAGCTCACAAATTTAACTGAAGGCACTTGGTATGCGTGCGTCACAGCCGTGGATGGAGCAGGCAACACCACAAAAGCGTCTAATGATGGTTATCAATTCTCTGTTGATGTGACGCCTCCCGCGGCTTCTGTGGTCAGTGGTGTGCCCCAGTCGCCTAATTCGGCAACTTCCATAAGCGCTCAGGTTGGAGATCAATCTGTGATTTCCTACCAGTACGCGGTGCTTAGTTCCTACAATTCAAATTG
>JBEIGW010000277.1:0-3949 GCA_040381655.1 Deltaproteobacteria bacterium | reverse complement strand
CCAGCAAACCATTGCCCTGAGAGCTGTTACCTCTAGTGACGGCATGACGGCCGGCGTAGCGGAACATCCCTTAAGTTTTCTCACCAAAGTCTCTGACCGCATTATCCGAAACGTCCAAGGCATTAACCGCGTAGTCTACGACATCACCACAAAACCACCCGCTACAATTGAGTGGGAGTGATTGGTTCTGACGCCGGCACAGCCAATTCATTTTTAAAGTCTCTGATTCCTAACACATTAGCCGCAATGACACCTGCGTGCTCGAAGTCGCGCTGATTGGCGACTTTGCCCTTAAGTGTGACATCACGGTCTTTGACCATTATTTTAAGATCCATGATTTTAACCGCAGGATGACGAGCTAAAGCATTTTTGATTCCGTGTTCTATTTCAGCATCTTGTGGCTGCCAGCCAGCGTGCCCGTGGCGTTCATGAGTTTGCATTAAGCACCTCCCCTTAGCTTGACTGCTGCAGTATTTATTCCCAAAAAGCTACTGTCTAGGCGAAAAATTTAAGATTTTATGGTTTTGCCAAATTCACAATTTTAATCCCCCGCCAAAAACAGTCGATAAACCTTCACCGGAGGATCTTTATATGGCTCAAAAAATATCCATTTTTTTACTGCTACTATCTCTGCCTATGGCGTGTAAAAAATCCGAACCCACATCTTCCAAAAAAGAAAGCGTTACGGAGCAACCCACAGAAGTGTCTGGTGGTTTTGGTCTTACGATGCAGTGTACAGTCACAAATCGAGATGTCCCCAATTCAACTTCATCTGAAATCGCATGTGTCGTTAGTAATGATGATGGCTCAAAGTTCACTGGCACTTATGAAAATCTCAAAGCCTCCGTGACCGCAAGAAACGCTAGCGATAAAATTCAAATTACTCCGTCACAGGCAACCAACGATAGCCCAGTTAGCCTCATAGTGTCGGTTCCAGGCGTGAAACCAGACGATTCTCTATCCATTCAAGTGGAAGGAAAATTTGACAACGCCCCCGCAGTACTTAGTGCTTCGTTACTAGGCCCATTTGCTCTGACATGTAGCCGTGACGTCACTTTCTGGGTCGAATCTGGTGCTCCAGATCCAACCAACCTAACTTGCAGCGAGCAAAAACCTTGTAGAACCATCGGACAAGCGGTCGCGCTCATCCCAGACATTATTAACTGTAATCTCACAATCAATGTTAAACAGGGAACCTATGAAGAGGCGCTGACGATTGCAAGTCGAGAAATTCGCCCAAATAAAACGATTCGCATCAAAGGAGCTGAAGGAGGTACGCCCATTATCAAAGCTCCAACTGACCTACCAAAAGCAGCACCTGACGAAATTACCGCAAGCTTTGCAGACAAAGGCCTTCGAACAGCCATCCAGATTAATTCAATTTTGGCAAAAAATGCTTTCATGGAATTTGAGAATATTGAAATCCAAGGCGGCGCTCAGTTAGAATCCCCAGTCGAGGCTACCGTATCAACTGAAGCTAAAACCATGTATCAGGTCTCACAAGATATGCCTGGAAAATTCGAGACAGGCATTTATGCAAGTACATCCTCACTAAAGCTCACCAACGTAAAACTTACTGGATTTTCCCACGTAGCCCTTCTCATGGATCAATCAAGCCGCCTAGTCACGAATAGTGTAGACTCCACACGACCAGCGCTCGAAATCAACAAATCACGTGTTGGCATAAGAGCACAAGATGTGGACCGCATATTCTTCGCTAACGAGACTAAAATCATCGGTAATGGGGATATTCAAGACGGTGCAGGAGTTGATTTGGCGAGAACCATCAACGTTCGCTTTTTAGACGACGCAACCCTCAATATTAAAGATTTGGCATACGGGATCATCGCAGAAAAATCACTCATACAACCATACTCTGCGACAGCTGGGATTGAGATAGAGAACGTATTCACAGGTCTTCATTTGGTTAATTATTCTGAATTTATTTGGGAACCTAAGTTGTCCGAAACAAAAACATCGTTTCTTAAAATTAAAAATTGCTATTTCGTCTGTATAGACACTGATAGCTCCGTCTTAAAGCTAATTAGCGAAGACGTAGATCCTTCTGAAACAACCAAAAAAAGACTCGAACTCGAGTTGGACGCTCGGCTGACAGGGGATGATCGTTATTCGGATCGACCACATTATGGCCTACTCCGCGTTCAGAATCGAAGCAATATAGATCTTTCATATCTTGATAACAAATGGTGCAACATCGGCAATAAGTTCAACTGTCGCGTACGAGACAGTAGCCAGTCCTGCGTGACTCGGTCAGACTTCAATGTAATTAAAGTTTTAAGCGATTCAGTCTTTAATCTGAGACGTCACAATGATAGTAGAAACAGTGACCTAGTTAAATACGACTGCCTTGATTCATTCGTCGATATTTATCAAATACTTGAAAACTTTGAGGCGATATCCAGGAAAAATGGCAACTCATGCCCATACGGAACCGCGCCAAACCCAAACGATACAAATTCCTGTCACGTGAACTTGGGCAAATCCTATGTGTATTATACCAATCCACCGCCTGGTGAATCCAACGTTCTCGCTTTATCACCCAGCTATCCATTGCCCTCACGTGAGGTTGATGATAAGGCAGTTCTGATCACAAATGGCCCTTTTTTTCTCCCAACAGCAGGAGGAGAGGATTTAGCTATTAACACAGCTGGCTTTCAAACAATCACGTCCGCGAAGGTTGGTGGGGTTAACGCGCCTATTCTTAGTTTCAATCCTAATTACGACACTGACAGACAAAGAGCCATAATCACCCCACCACCACACGGTACAACATCTAAACTTCCTCCCAACAAGCAGGTAGAAATTGAGGTTATCGGTCTATCTAAAACTGACCCTACACAGCATATTTCTGCAAAAAACATAATTACATATGACACGCGTTGTCCGCATAATTATTTTTTCGTATCCTCCAACTCAGAACTTGCGACAGAAAACTTCTGCGTCATGCGCTTTGAAGCGAAGGACCAATCATCGCGTACGGTCTCTGAACCAGACGGATTACCAATCGTTAATGTCACAAGAGATCAAGCGAACGCGAAATGCCAAAGCATCAGCCCCTACTACCGCTTGATGTCAAACGCTGAGTGGCAAGCCATAGCAAGGAAGACAGAAACCTTATTGACATCTGGATATTTGGCAAACTGGCATGACACAGACACTTTTATGCGAATGGGGCATTCCCATGATGATCCGCCGGGACCATTGACCGCGACGAACGAGGAACCTGCGCCATGCTTTAAAACTGAAGCGGGCCTCACTACCGAACTAACCTGTGCCCCCAGCCAGTGGCGACATCTAAAAATATCCGAGAATAACAGAGTCTGGGACATCGCAGGTAACGTTGCTGAATGGGTATCAGATAACTACACGGTGACAGGCACACCAGATGCAGCTTCCTACATCTCACAAATTACGGACTCCACTCTCAAGTCTAAATTTGGACCTACGGGAGATTACTCCGGATATTCCGAATTCTATGCCGGTCTTGGCTACCTCAAAGTCAACGAATCAGCTGGCACCTACGGCATTGCCCGTGGTGGTAGCTATCTAGACGGTGATAAGTCAGGTGTTTTTGCCGCAGACGCGACACTTGATCCAACTCAAGGCTACCCAAACGTAGGATTTAGGTGCGTTGTGGTACCGCCAGCGACGGTGCCCTAAGAAGATCTAGTGGCGGATAATTTCTTTACCGAGGGCGCCGAACTTAGCGGTGCTCTCTTCAGTAAAGATAAGCCCATGCCTAAATCCGGTCTCTGATTTTCTCCCCCACTTAACCGTGGCATGCAAGCCACGAAGCTCATGAAGAATCTTGCCATCGTCAGCTGACTTCACGACCAAATCAAGTGTAATTGTAACCTTGTTGCCGTAAAAATTGGCCAAATCGACGCAAATACCACCAGTGGAGTAATCCACCACGTGACCAGATTTG
>JBEIGW010000276.1:0-3949 GCA_040381655.1 Deltaproteobacteria bacterium | reverse complement strand
GCAACCCTTGAACTTTCTGGGGTTTATGGCAATCTGTTGGGTGATGAAACGTGAGAAAGGACGGCCTAGCCCTATGACAAGTAAAATCCACAAAAAAGCCAAAAAGTCTGCAAAGAAGTCTCCCGCAAAAAAATCTAACGCGAAAAAAAGCGCGCCCAAAAAATCAGTCAAGAAATCATCTGGAAAATCAAAAGTCAGCGTCTGTGCGACACGACCAGACGTCGTGGCAAAGCATTACCAAAGTCTTCAGTTGAAGTTTAATGAATACCGCCAGGCCCTCGGTCGCGGGTTAACCCTGGGCGAGAAAATTCTTTTCTCACATCTAGATAATGACTCTGACGTAAAATCTTATGTGCGTGGCAAGAGCTTTATCATGCTTCGTCCAGACCGCGTAGCCATGCAAGATGCAACCGCCCAAATGGCTATCTTGCAGTTTATTCAGTCCGGCAAAAAACAAGTGGCCGTACCGTCTACAGTACATTGTGATCACTTGATTGTGGCTCGCAAGGGTGTGGCTAAAGATATGAAAGTCGCTAATCACGACAACGAAGAAGTTTTTGATTTCCTCGCATCGGCCAGCAAAAAATACGGCATCGGTTTTTGGAAGCCTGGCTCTGGAATCATCCACCAAGTGGTTCTTGAAAATTACGCATTCCCAGGTGGGTTGATGATCGGCACTGACTCTCACACACCAAACGCCGGGGGCCTTGGCATGTGTGCCATTGGTGTTGGCGGTGCTGATGCCGTAGACGTGATGGCAGGAATGCCTTGGGAGCTGCTTAATCCAAAGTTTATTGGCGTCAAATTAACCGGCTCTCTATCAAGCTGGACGTCACCAAAAGACGTCATCTTGGCTCTTTGCGGTAAGCTTACAGTTAAGGGCGGAACCAACAAAATCGTTGAGTACTTTGGCCCAGGCGTAAAATCCATTTCTTGTACCGGAAAAGCGACCATTACCAATATGGGTGCTGAACTCGGCGCGACGTGCTCCGTATTTCCTTATGATGAGCGCATGGGTACTTATCTTCGTACCACGGAGCGCTCTGCTTTGGCAGATTTGGCTGATCAATATGCGATGCACCTGAGAGCAGACGAAGAGTGCGAGCGTAATCCTGAGAAATACTACGATGAAGTCGTAGAGATTAACCTCTCAGAACTTGAGCCTCAAATCGTCGGTCCTCACACGCCAGACTTGGCACGCCCTGTGTCAAAGCTGGCGGCCGAGGTAAAAGAAAAAGGCTACCACGACCGGATCTCAGCATGTCTTATTGGCAGCTGCACCAATAGCTCCTATGAAGACATCTCGCGCGCAGCAAGTATTGTGAAATACGCCATGGAGCAAGGCCTAAAGGCTAAGACTCAGTTTTTGGTGTCTCCCGGATCTGACCAAATCTACAACACCATGAAGCGTGACGGGCTTCTTAAAGTATTTGAAGACTTTGGGGCAGTCGTTATGGCCAACGCGTGCGGTCCGTGTATAGGACAGTGGAAGCGTGACGACATGAAAGACGGCACCCCTAACTCTATCGTCACAAGCTTTAACCGTAACTTCCGCGCTCGTAACGACGGCAACACCGAGACTCTGGGATTCATCGGATCTCCAGAAATGGTTGTAGCTTACGCCATCTCTGGAAGTTTGAGCTTCAATCCCGCTACGGATTATCTAACCAATAAAGCTGGCCAAAAAATTCGCCTGCGTGCGCCCATGGGAGCTGAACTTCCCATGACAGGATTTGCCAAAGGCTTAGCCGGTTTTGCAGAACCTGCAAGTGACGGCAGCAAACTAAAAGTTTCTGTCAGCCCTAAGAGCCCGCGTCTGCAGTTACTTGCACCGTTTACCCCTTGGGATGGTCAAGACTTTGTGGAGCATCAATTGCTTCTCAAGACTAAAGGCAAAACCACCACAGATCACATCTCGCCAGCCGGTAAGTGGTTATCCTTCCGCGGTCACTTGGACAAAATCTCCGACAACATGTTCCTTGGCGCGACCAATGCTTTTATGGAAAAAGACATCGGCAAAACTAAAAACGCAGTCAATAGCGAAGTCAAAACCGTCTCTGAAGTAGCGCGTGATTACAAGAAACGCGGAATGCGCTGGATCGTAGTCGGTGATGAAAACTACGGTGAAGGATCAAGCCGTGAGCATGCAGCCATGTCTCCAAGATTTTTGGGCGTGAGTGCGGTCATCGTAAAAAGCTTTGCGCGTATCCACGAGACTAATCTTAAGAAGCAGGGTGCACTTGCTTTGACGTTTGCCAATGTCGCCGACTACGAGAAAGTTAGAGACGGCGATAAGCTTTCCGTGCGCGGTCTTTCAAGCCTTGCTCCCGGTAAGAACTTGACCGTAGAAATCACTCATGGTGATGGATCAAAGGATAAGTTTGAGGCCAAGCATAGTTATAATGCTGAGCAGATTCAGTGGTTTAAGGCAGGCTCTGCCCTAAACCTTATGAAGGACTAAAATAGGTTCAAGAAAGACAAAAATTTAAACGTCTTTTAACAGACCAGAGAGTTCTTGGACGCCGCACGTGATGATTTCAAATCCGTCTACGATCTTTGTCTCTGGCTCTGAACGGTCTAAAGATACGAGTATGTTTTTGCCGTCTGGGTAGCGACTGCGAAAAGATCTTAGGCCTCTGGATGCGTCAAAATTTGATGACTTGCTTTTGCATTCAATAGCTACGAACTTTTTCCCGCGGCTTTTTTTGACCACAAAATCAACTTCGTGGCGCTGCTTGTCTCTCCAGTAGTAAATTTCATTTCGCAAAAATGTCGCCTGAAGTTCTCCCAGTACAATGTGTTCAAGCAAATTACCTCGGTCTTCATGATCAATGTTCGAAATACCTCTAAAAAAACTGACAAACCCAGTATCAAGGCCGTAGATCTTTGGTTGAGATTTGATTTCACCACTTCCGCCGTCCGAAAACGGACGAATCACCGAGGCCAGTAGCGTTGTTTCAAGAATTTCAAGATAGTTGAATACAGTCTGACGACTTATTTCACAGGGTGCGGTAAACGACTGAGCCTCAAACAAATTCCCACTTTGTCTAAAAAGAAGCTCAATAAAGCGCATAAAACTTGCACGTTTCTCAACAACAAAAAGCTCCTGAACGTCTTTGGCCCAATAACTTTCCATCCATTCTACGTAGTCCCCATCATTGATCTTCTGAGCTAGTAAAAATGGTGGTAGGCCTCCGCGCAGCATTCGCTTGTCAATATCGATAGAGGGGAGTGATTTCATATCGCTGTAGATCGCGGGTAATAGCCACAATTCACGTTTGCGACCTGTGAGAGTATCTTTGAACTTTGATTTGGCTGCGAGTGTAGAAGATCCGGTTGCAATGACTTTCAAATCAGAAAAATGATCGGCAGCTATTTTCAAAACTTCCGAAGGATTTATAAGTCGGTGAATCTCATCCAAGACAATAGTCTTCTTGCCCATCCGTTTTAGGAAACGCTCAGGTTCATCTAAAGCCTGCCGCACACTGGGAAGTTCGCAGTCGAAATATTCCACGTTGGGTAGGCTTTTCACCAACGTGGTTTTACCGACTCGGCGCACACCGCTCAGCCAGAGGACGTTTCTATCCTTCAGGTGTTCGGTAATTCGATTTTTCCAGTACGTGCGGTCCATGTAACCATATTAGCGTTTAGTCCGACCAAACGCAAATCAACTTTTGATAGCTAGAAGACCAGTTGAATTGGGGACTTACCCCATCTCCGCGCGAACACTAGTGGCAGATTAAGGCGCAAGCCCCAGCGGTCATGTTAGGCTCTCTAAGTCATGAAAAACCTTATGGGTTTTCTTTGATTGACACTTCAGGGTTAGCAGCCTATAACTTGCCTTCAAATTGACGCGGGGTGGAGAAGTTGGTATCTCGTCGGGCTCATAACCCGAAGACCGTAGGTTCAAGTCCTACCCCCGCTACCAACATAAGTACCGGCTCTGATT
>JBEIGW010000275.1:0-3950 GCA_040381655.1 Deltaproteobacteria bacterium | reverse complement strand
TTTCAGCCGATCTGCATTGGATGCTCTGTGACAAAACCGGGGAGTGCGCCGCTGTCGAGTACATAGATGGCCGCCCTCGTATCTATAGAAGTCGAGATCCGAGGTACAATATTTTAACAAACTCACCTTATGCGGTAGTGTGGCAATCCTACGTTGATTGGTCTGCATCAAATCGGCCTTTACCGCAGGGCTATCAGAGTTCAGCTCGATTTATTCGTCTTGCTTTTAGTCAGAATAGTCCCAGCCTTAAAACCATTGAAGATACGTTAGATGATGTTGCCTTGGCTGGGTTTACGGCATGGCAAACAGTCTTTGATTTATCTACTCAGTCCTTGAAAGTCCGCGTTGAAGGAGGATCTTGGGGGGGTGTTACATTTGATTTTTTGAATCTGAATTGCAGCGAAAATCTACCGATGTATGAGCTTAGCAACGGCATGTGGAGGCCGTATGACGGTCGCGTGGTAGAGAGTTTAATCCAGCGCGCTACCGTAGGAATCCCCAGGGAGGAGGCTTCTTTAATCATAGAAGCTAAACGATTGTCTGAGACGATTTCGTGTCCTGACTTAGAGAGTCACTAGCTGGCCGGTCTTTCAAAGATAATTGTGGCTGTCGTTTGATCTGAGGATTGGATTCTCCGCCAGAACGGCGGATTTGAAGATTGTTTTTGACATAACGAACGCCTAGCACATTATCCGCAACGTTAGCGATATATTTCGAGACGGCCATGGATGAGACTGTTCCTGAAATGGATACAACTTGGTCTTGAACAGTTATCATAACGTCTAACGTGTCTTGCGGCCGCAATCTTGAGAGCCCTAGCTTCATCTCTTTCAAAATTGACGTTGGTTCTCCCTCAAATCCTTTCGGATTGTCTGCAATACTGTCATGCAAAAAGCTTAGGTCCAGAAAAAAAGGGGGATTGAATGTTTCATAGTATCGACCCATGGCTAAAGCTCCCACCGGTTAGTAGCAAACGGCCCTAAATTACATGAAGCTGACAGGCGCCACTACGCGGCTATTGTTATGTATGCGTGGGATGTTTTAGGCGCTAGTGACTCAACAGCTCAAATCATTTAAAATAGTTCGTATCGCAGCAATTTTATGTCGACTATTGCCAGGCGTGTGATCACTAGATAAGGCGGAGCATGTGGCTGTGGGATTTTTAGAGTCGAGAATTACGAGACTTCTGGTGGTTACGATTCTCGGTTTCGCCAGCGGGTTACCTCTGGCTCTTTCTGGAACAGCGCTTCAGACGTGGCTCACGGTTGACAATGTCGATCTGACAACGATTGGTTGGTTTAGCCTCGTAGGTCTGCCTTATACGTTTAAATTTTTGTGGGCTCCTTTGATGGACCGTTTTGAGCCTACTTTTTTGGGCCGCAGGCGTAGTTGGCTTGTCATTGTCCAAATCGCACTTGCCATTTGTTTGGTGGCGATGAGTCTTTTATCACCAAGCCAAAATACGCAGATGATAGCAATGGCCGCAATCGGCGTAGCTTTTTTGTCGGCGTCTCAAGATATTATTATCGATGCCTATCGAACGGATATCCTTCGCTCCGACGAGCGAGGGCTAGGTGGGTCTTTGAGCACTTTCGGTTATCGTTTAGCGATGATTTTATCGGGCGGTATAGCCCTAGTTTGGGCAGATCAGGTAAGTGGGTATGGTTGGACATGGCCTCATATTTATAAAGTGATGGCTGGCGTTATGGTGTGTTTATCCGTTGTAACAATGCTAGTGTTACCCCCGCTTGCATCGGACGCTCCAAAGCCTAATTCAAATGCACGTAATGATTTGTTCGGATTTTTTGCATTGCTCGTCACGGTCGTGATTGGGTTTCTAGTGACATCACGTTTATTTAGCCCATTCTTTCAATGGGTAGCTCTACAATTGTCACAAGGCGCGGTGTCGCAGGACGTAAAGAAATGGACAGACTTAGTGTCCCTTCTCGTTGGCCTAGCATTTACGATCCCTCTGGGTTGGTGGGTCTCCGTTCGCTCAAAGTTTGAAACCTTAAACGTGTCGCTCGCAAATTATTTTCAGCTTGATGGAGCCATTCATATTTTGGTTTTAATCGTGCTTTACAAGCTTGGCGATGCGTTTGCTGGATCTTTGACATCGCCGTTTCTCATAAAGGGCATGGGTTTTTCTCAAGCTGAAATAGGTGTTGTTAATAAAGTCATCGGAATCTGGCTGACAATCGTGGGCGCGCTGTTTGGCGGTGCTCTGATGGTTCGATTGGGTCTTTTTTGGTCGCTTATGGTTTTTGGCGTTTTACAAATGATGTCAAACCTAGGATTTTGGCTTGTGGCGGTTATGGGGCGAGGTGCCTGGGGCTCGCTCATGCTTCCGGCATTTGACCTCGGTTTTGTCTCATTGAAAGAGACGACGAGTTTGGACCTGTTATTGGTATCTGCCATTGGATTTGAAAATATCACCGGTGGCATGGGAACGGCAGCCTTTGTTGCGCTGCTTATGGCGCTTTGTAACCAAAAATTTACGGCAACTCAGTATGCGCTGCTATCCGCTTTTGCGGCTGTCGGTCGGGTATGGGTGGGCCCGATGTCCGGTGTTTTGGCATCGTCTTTGGGATGGCCACAATTTTTTGTATTTTCTACGATCTCGGCAGTACCTGGACTCGTCATGCTTTGGCATCTAAGGTCGGTTGTTCGAAAGCTCGATGCTCCGATTTCGTCAGGTTTTGTGGACGACTAGAGTTTGCGGTGCTCCGCTTAGTCACGATCTAGATATTTTTTGCGGTTAGTGATTACAATAAATAAAATAAATTTAACATGCAGAATCAGAGGTTAGCCGCGACTGCGACGGCGTGGATTTTTATGATAAAATGTTCGTACCTATAAAATTCACTCCAATTTGACAGGAATATAATGATGGCACCGCGTAATGGACTGTTAGTCTCAGTAATCAGTTTGGTTGCACTTGACTCAGTGAGTGCTTGTAAGCCACGCAGAGAGGAAAGCCGCGTCAACGCTGCCGATGAATATGTTGCGGTGCAGTCGATGCCGACTCAGGAGCTGCATAGCTATCTCAAAAAACGAGTGGAAGCACAGGCAGCCAAAAAAACATTAGACGATGGTACAAACCCTAAAGAGGATATTTGGGATTACTATGTAGATCCTCTGCTGATAAATAAGCAGATGGGGATCAACATTAAAAACCACCGCGAATTGTTTGGATTACCGCTTACGGCCCTTCGTTTACCGGCCGGAGCGCCGATACCCGATGTGTGTCCTGAGGCAAATAGAATGGAGGTTGATGGTAAGCCAGCGTGTCTTGCTGCCGACAACCTGATGCGCTATATGTGGGAGCCTAAAGGACGAGGCACCTACAGAAAAGATCCAAAAGATTGGTTTGTGCATTTGATTCCACAGTTCTATGGAAGCAAGCAACCTGCCTTACAAAGATTTTTAAAGGATGGGGACATTATCGTTTACTTCCATCCTCAAAAACGTGGCGATGTACCTGCTGTCACTACCCAGTGGAGGACAACTCACGCCGCAACTATTTTAAAACGCGAATCTGACGGTGCGGTTATGACGGTTGATACACCGGCGGGCTATGCAAAACCCTTCAATGGGGTCGACTCTACCCCGTTTCACGTGTTCAGATTTGTGCCCAGAAGCTTTCCTGATTGGGGGGTCGTCGATGAGTACGGACGGCAAATTGCTCGTTGGGGGACTCTTGGTTTTGATCAGTTCAAATTCGAGGGTAATTACGGAGTCATGGCGACCGCGCTTCGCACGTCAGCAGATATCGATAAATTTGCGGATAATTACATAAAGTCAGCAAGGGACACATCAGGTAGCCTATTTCTTCCAAATATGTATTGTTCATGGTTTGCCTGGACAAATCTTAACTTGGGATGGATGCGACCATTTAGTCCTGCAGGCCTTGGCGATGCTCGTTATCGCTCTCTCGCCGGGAAGAAATT
>JBEIGW010000274.1:0-3956 GCA_040381655.1 Deltaproteobacteria bacterium | reverse complement strand
GGCTTTTTTGTAGTCTGATCGATAGTGGTCTATCGCTTATAGATCGGATAATTCGCATGCATTGGGCCATCGGTACAATGTTACTGAGCCATCTGTTCGAAAGTTTGCCGTAATTAGTTCACAGCTTAAACTGTCAAAACTAAAACCTGCTCCTTTTAAACTTTGCAGTACAAACTGGCAGCCACGACGCATAGCCTGAACTTTTCTTTGATTTAGCCACTGTGCTGTTAACTCGAGATCGGGATCTTTCTGTCTATTACGAATGGTTTTGACTTCAATCACCCCTGCTGTGGCTTCGCGCAAGGCTACAAGATCTAGTTCAAATCCGGTTCGCCTGAGGTTTCGGTGGGTTATCATCCATCCTGCTAGTTCCGCAGATTTACCAACAAAGTTCTCGCCGAGTTTTGCAAGCTCTGAACTCTTTAGATTCAACAAAATAGTTCGATGCAAACTGTGGGGGAACTTTGCGCGATGGTAAGCGCCATTAACGGGGTCTGCGTTCCAAAAAGATAAATGCATATCTTCATGGATATGTGTGTTTTGAACAGTCCGCCAGTGACTTTACGGATGCTGAATCATAGTGCGAATCGGCGCAAAGTTTTTGCGATGTAGTTCACAGATTCCGTGATTTTGAATAGCACTTAGATGTTCGGCTGTGCCATAGCCAACGTGTTTCTCAAAACCCCAAAACCTTAGATCCTCGGCACGGGAGCGCATGTAATTATCGCGAAATTCTTTTGCGAGAATTGATGCGGCTGCAATCGCAAAGCAAAGGCTATCACCTTTGACGACAGTTTGTTGATTGATGCTTTGGTCTTTTATCTTCTGAGTCCCATCGACAAGCAACATGTCGGGCTCGACGGTTTTGATGCGCGAGATGGCTCGATTCATTGCAATAAAGGTTGCTCCGAGTATTCCTGCTGATTCTATCTCTCGAGGACATGCCGTGCCGATACCTGAATCAATGCTGATGCCGTTAATAAGTTCGATAAGCTCACTGCGTTGTTTAGAAGACAATGTTTTGCTGTCGCGGATTCGGGAGAGCGTACTTTTGCTGAGAGACCATAGTTTATCGTAGTCTAGGACCACACACGCAGCGACAACGGGGCCCGCCAAACAGCCACGCCCAACTTCGTCGACGCCGGCCGGCAAGAAGCCTGCAGCTAAGAGTTCGCGTTCGATCTGTCCCTTGGACGGGCTATTGATCACAACTCAGTCCTAATAATTTGCAAACAGCTTTAGGTTTTAGAGAGCTTTCGCGAGCATCTCAGATAATTTGGCCTTCGGTACGACTCCGACAACACTGTCGACAACTTTACCGCCCTTCACTAGCACGATGTAAGGAATCGATCGCACACCAAACTGTGACGGTGTGTTTGCATTCTCATCAACATTCATTTTAGCTACAGTGATTCGGCCTTTGTACTCCTCGGCAAGTTGCTCGAGTGTTGGTCCAATGGCCACACATGGGCCGCACCAAGGAGCCCAGAAATCTACGAGCACCGGTACGGTTGACTTTAGTACGGTAGCGTCGAAGTTTGCATCGGTAACGTTAACGGTGTGTTGTCCCATGGTCGTTTCACTCCTAGGTTCAGTGGCTCTAGCGACCGCTATTGAACCGAAGAAGCTGGAATTTGTAAAGTGGCTAAGTTGCATGGAGCAACTTAAATGGTGCCTAAGCTCGGCAAACAGCTCTGAGATATTGCGCTATGAATGAGGTCTTCTAAGGGCTTCTATATGTCTGAAATTTAATATTATTATTTAGTTAGTACCGTGGCCCAAGGCGCTCGATCAGCCAATATTAACGACAACGCCAGGTCCCCCGACGACGACGTCCATGACCTGGCCTCCAGCTGCGCTCATAGCAGCCGATATTTTAGGCACTTTATCGGTAGGGCATATGACGCCCATAACGCCGCCGCCGCCGGCTCCGCAGACTCTGGTAAAGGTAGCGCCAGCTTCCCTGGCTGCACTGTCAATTTTCTTTGTCTCGGGAGTTTCGATAGCTGGCCAGAGTGCGGTTCTTAACATCCACTCCCGCTGAGATGCCATGATGGCTTCTTTCCAATCATTGGCTCGAACAGCATCTGCGCAGTTAGCCGCTTCGTTCCCAATGGCCGCGATTTTTTCAAGTAAGATTTTGTCGCCATCAAAGATGCGCTTAAAGATTTCCCAGTTGTTGATGGCGCTAGCTCTAGATTTGCCGCTGTAACAGCATATAAGTTTAAAGTCGACATTGTCCCAAAGTTTGCCAGGAAGTGTTTTCACCACGGTTTGTCCGAAAGGATATTCCAAGATGTTGATTCCGCCACGCATGCCGCCCCAGTAGTCTTGAACGCCCGTGGGTGCGTGTATGACCCGACTTTCAACATCCTGAGCGGTTCTCACGATGACATCTTCACTGGGTATGACATAGGTCTTGTCAATATGGTGTCGGGCCGCAGCAACGGCTCGACAAAAAGCTATAGCAAGACAACTTGAGCCACCGAGTCCGGCTCCGGCTGGTGACTTCGCACTGGTTTTAATCGAAATCGGCGGGAGACCTTCGTGCCAAAGTGCGCTCAGTAGAAGGCCAAAAAGAGACAATGTCTTTGAGCGTGAGATTTCGGTAAACGATCCCGAATCACGAAGGTTTTGATCCTCGCTGTGAAAGTGGAAGAGTTTGTCGGGAGATGGTGAAACCTCAACCGTGGCGTTAAGACTCACGGCGACATTCACAGTCGCTTTACGATCCAGGAGATTATGGATGGGCCAGAGGTCGATGGTTCCGCCCGCGAGGTCAACCCGGGTTGGTGCTACAGCCGTCACTTTGTACATAACTCAATGTCTCCGCTGGATATGTGCTAAGATTAACATAGCATTTCGGGGGATCATAATCTCAGTGGCGATTGACTATCTTTTTAAAAACAGAAGGATGCGCGTATGCTCTTGGGCTGCAACGCCTGGATTTGCAAGCGCGGCCTCGGCGGCATTTGATCAGCAGTTAAGGCAGTTCATTCAACTCGATTTAGTTAAAGTTAAGTCGCTTGACGATCCAGAGGTACACCCGGCCGATTTGCTAATTATTTCAGCAGAAGGTCTTGATGATGAGCTCTGTCCGGAATGGATAAAGGGTATAAGTACGCGAATTCCCAAAGCTCACGGTATACCAGTTCCCACAATAATTTTTAGCGTTGTATCAGCTCCAACTCAAAGGGAGCTGCTTCGATGGGCGGTTGATGGTAATTGGTATTTTGATATTGTGGAGCCTGATCATTTGTACAGTTTGCCGGTTCGCGTCGCTAATTTCCTTCGGCTGCATGACCACTTGCATGAGGTTCGCAGAATGACCGACGTATCGGCTGTTATGGCAAAAAAAGTCCAAAACATGGAGCAACAACTCCAAAAACTTCTAAAGGATGCAGACGGACAGTGAGTTTAATTGATGTCAATTCCCTGACCGACTCAGGCCTTGTTTCGCAATACGTTATCGACGTTATGGGCCACGGACATTTTTTATCTCGTGATGATCAAGCTCGTATCACTCGCTGGCTTTCAAAATGCGAGTCAGCGGATGATCTTCTGCTCATACTGAGTGAGATCCTACCCGAGCGGGTGGAAAAGGCTCGAGATCGCGGCAAGAAAGTCTTTTCTCTAGCCTCAATTGGTAAGGCCGTTGATCGTCGTATAGAGACGCGTATCGCAATGACTGGGGTGCCGATTTTTGGATCCAAATAGTGATGAACTAAATAAAGCAGTTGAGCGTTTGAAACTTTCAAAAATCAAACGTCACATGTTTTTATGCGCGGGTGAAAAGTGCTGTAGTGCAGAAGAGGGGCTTGCGACTTGGAACTACCTCAAGGAGAGATCGGCCTCACAAGAAGCTATGGACGCTGGGATATATAGAACCAAGGTCTCCTGCTTACGTCTTTGTCGGCAGGGTCCCGTGGCTTTAGTTTATCCGGAGGGTGTTTGGT
>JBEIGW010000273.1:0-3963 GCA_040381655.1 Deltaproteobacteria bacterium | reverse complement strand
TTCTGAATGGACATAGTCGCCGAAGGATAGCAAGCGCCGAGGAATCCACCAATATTTTCCGATTAAAAACCTACGGCGGTAACACATGTACTGCATTTGCGGTAAAAAATGAGACCAGGAAGCCGATTGTGTTCACGGCTCGCCACTGTATGAATTTTACAGCTACGGATTGGTGCTCTAAGGTTGGCGAAATCACATCTGCCGATCAGAAAAATTCTTATCGCTGCAAGTCCGTCTTGTTTGACCCAAAGGACTCAGACTATGCGGTATTAGAGCTAGACAAACCGATTCAGTCCGAAGGGTTTTTGCTGGCAAATTTTGATCCCGCGCTAGGACGACGACTGCAATTGATCGGATTTCCATCCGATTGGTACGCCAAATCCCTAGAGGGGACGGTCATTACCGAAAATTGCTGGCTGACTAGTCTAAAACGTGAGCTACCCAATATACAGTCGCAAATAACCCCTCGTCCTCTTGCTTTAATGCACAACTGTGCAACATATGGCGGGAATAGTGGTGGTCCGATGATTATTGAGAATTCGAATATCGTCGTGGGACTACCAGCTACTTATTGGCGGTCTGCGCAAATAAGATCCATGGACGAGAATGCCTTCGTTTACCCTGCCAAAGATCTAATGGCTAAACACAGAAGTTTTATCGACTCAGAAAAAATACTACTTGCCAGTCAAGACTCTAACGCTGCTGTCAAAAAGGATTTTTTAAGTCGTTCAAAATGTTCCTCGCCCACGATGAAAATCGAGATTGAAGAACTCGTGCCAATCTACAACTCAGAAACAGATTTCACAGCTTTGAAAGTAAAATTTAAGGGCTACAACCGGCTTCTTTTTAGATGCAAGGATGATAATTCCTGCGATGAGCGTACAAATAATTCTGGAGAGGTTATCAAGATAAAGTCCAACACCGAGATTACATATACCAAAAAAGACATTACGGCCGAATTTCAATGTGAGAGCTTCTAAATACATTGTCCCGAGCATCTAAGTGCCGGTTCCAACTCTTAATTTAAGATTTTTTGTAATAATTCTAAATCGGCTTTATTAATACAGTTGGCAAAACCTCCGAAAACTCCATTTGCTGGATGCAGATGGGGCGGTCTTTTTGTCAATGAATCAAGTTGAAAAGAAAAACAATTTTATATTCCAGTTTCGTTGGCTCATGGCTGGCGCGGTGGCGTTGGCCGCATGGCTTGTCATAAACCCTGCCTTGGATCGCCGATCCGGATTAGGCCTTGATCTTACAAAAGTATCCTCGGATGTCATTCTTAGTCTCGAAGATGTTTCACACCGTTATGATTTTTTTGATAAAAAAGACAGTCAGGATCTATGTCCAGGCGCCTCGTGCCCTCTGAATCCCGGCGTAACTAAAAATTCCCTTCGTTATGAGCGAAAGGTATCAAGCAACCTGTCGACTTTAATAACGGCAGATGGTTGGCGCCGAATACTATATATAGCCTGGGATGTACCTGTGCCGAAATTCGTCAAGCGTAAGAACGACCCGGTAGCGTTCGACTTTTACGGCATAAGCGGAAAGACCTGGAAATTCATTGTTAATGGGCAGTTAGTGGCTAATGGTGTCGGTGCCACTCAAACGATGCCGATTATTTTTGGAGCGCCTGACAACCCCGGCCAATCAATGACTATCGGCTTCGAGATTGATGTAGGTCGTGCTTTAGCACCTGGTCTTGTTCATATTGCTCAGGTTTTTTTGAGTCAGCCGGAGACGGCAATAAAATTCCGTCAAGCCTACAGAGGATTGGATAAAGCAGCCATTCTGCCGACAGCCACCGGTTTCGCTCTGGTGGCTATGATGGCCGGTCTTGGATGTTTCTTTACGCCGTTCTTTAAGGAGATTCTTGCGTTTTCGATCTACGTAACGGCTTTCAACTGGAGGCTGTTGATCGTTAATGACATGGTTCCATTCCCAACATTTCTGAATGTGGACTTCGTAACGTTCGATGCCATCCTGCGCTCCGCCCTGTTCGCGTGTATGTGGGCGTTTTGGGCACTCTACTTTCGCGTTACATCCAAACTTAAGTGGCTACCAGTCATCATTTACGGTGTCATAGCGGGCATTTGTTATTCGGTAGGTCGCACAGGCATGGGCTTGGATACACTCGTATACTATATGAAAACGATAGATATTCACCAGTCGATGGCATTTGCAGGGGCGTGTGGGTACGGTCTTCAAACCTGGAGAGCAACCCGGCACGTTCCTTGGGCGAGGTTTCGTGCAAACACAGCGGTCTTGATAATTGCATTCACGGGGATAATTAGCGTCTGTTTTTTTGCAAGATTCTCTATCAGCTATGGCGGTATGACGTGGGACAAATTCCGAGTCTACGAGCCCGTGTATTTTTTTGCAAATTATGCCGTAAGAGCTTTTATATTAGGGCAGGGCATGTTGATCGCGCTTGAGTGGGCACTGATTGTAAGAGATAGGCAAAAAGTATTGCAGCGCTTTGGTACGATTGTTGATCCGCGGATGGTCCACGATATACTAAGGGGCAACCAAAAATCGTCAAGGCGGGTGGAGAATGTTATCGCTCTTTTTGTTGATCTGAGGTCGTTTACGAAGATCTGTGACGTCTACCCACCTGAGGTTGTGACAAGAACCTTAAACTCATACTTGGAAATTGTGACACAAGTTGTTCAATCTCGCGATGGCGTTATTGACAAGTTCGTTGGGGATGCCGTGTTGGCAACTTGGGGTGTACCAGAGGCTGGATTGAATGACCCGGCTAATGCTTTGCGAGCGGCGATAGGCATAAGGATGGCAATTCAGCGCATTAATGAACACAGGATTGCTAATAGCGATTTTCCAATCCAAGTAGGCATGGGACTGCATATTGGTGATGCCATATTCGGAGCTATAGGAAGTGGATCGCGGGTCGATCACACGGTTATTGGTTCAACCATCAATATTGCTTCAAGGGTTCAGGGGCTGACTAAGCAATACGGCTGCGACATTCTTATCACACGACAGTTTTACGAGCGTGTTAAAGACAGCTGTCTCGCTGATGACGTAGGAAGCGCAGAAATACGAGGAATGTCACGTCAGGTTGAGGTTGTGAAAGTTATTGGTGCAACCATGGATAACAGCAAAGAGGTCGTCATCGGTGACGAGATCCTTGAAAATGCGATCAAAACCCGAAAACCTGGACTCATAAGTGATTCGCCCAGCAACCTCGTTATTTTCGAGCACTCGAAATCAACAAACGACAAAACGGACGCTGTCATCCATGGAGATAAGGCCGCATAAAAAATACCTAAAGGTGTTGGCAGTGTTATTATTTATAACGAATGGCTTGATGGCCTTGTCCTTGTAACATACCAAAACCTCTAATGTTCTATTGAGATATTTTGATCAACTTATCACCAAGATTAACGCTGGCACTTTAAGTGCCGATAGCCCTTCTTACAGTTGGCTGTAATGCGGGGGTGTGATGAAAATTGACAGAATCCTGGGCCTTCATTCAGAGATGACGCCCGCAATGGAACTTGAGTTTGAGGAGCGAACGTCAGAGTGGATCAACAAAACAGTTCGTACCGGTGTGATGATAGTCAGTGCAGGCATGTGGATCATTTGCTTGACGTACGTCTTCCAAGGATTCAGCCGCTCCATCTTAAGCCTAGCGTTGGGATGTCAAATTCTGCTTGCTTACGGTTACATCACTACTCTGTCTAAGGGGCGTACTCGACGAGCCTACAGCAAAATGACAGCTGTCTTCCCGATTGCCTATATTTATGGATTTATGGTCTATTATGTTCCGCAGCTGCCGGCAGATTCCCTGATCTTCCAGTCACAAGGCTGGATTGTCTGGGTGGTCATGCTGATATACGCAGTCGAAAGACTCAGCCCATTTCTTGCGACAGTTACTGGTATTTTAACCACTGTTGTTTATTTTTATTTGAGATTTAAAATCCCGCAATTTCAGGACGTACC
>JBEIGW010000272.1:0-3977 GCA_040381655.1 Deltaproteobacteria bacterium | reverse complement strand
GGGCTCGTAGATCCGAATCGCTATAATAACGGCATGGATCAAGGCCGAAAATCAAAAAGAATATGGCTAGTTAATCGTGATTTTCAGTTCCGATATGCAGCCGCGGGCCTCGTTGCCGGTTTATCGTCTACGATCATCACAGCAACTCTCATTATTTACCCTCTATTCGCTTTCAAAATTTTAACGATCGGACTCTTTTTACCCTGGCCGATAGTGGTAACAATATCAGCGGCTATTGTTATAAACTGTTTACTACAAATCGTCTTCGGCCTTTTATTAACCCACAGAATCGCAGGGCCTGTATTTAATTTAGTGCGTTATCTTCGTATGATCGCTCACGGCCACTGGAGCATCAAAATGAATCAACGAAGTCAGGATGAGCTCGGTATGGTCGTTAGACACGTAAACGAAATGAGTCAGAGTTTAACCAAAGCTGTAAAAGATGATCTCGAGGTATTAGCCCAAGTGGAATCTCTTCTTAAGGATGCGAAAAAAGACCCCAGCAACATCGAATCGACCCTGCAGGCGATTGAGTCCTTGCAGCTAAGGCTTCAAAAACGAATCACCGCCCAAGGAGGCATCATATGATCGAGCACCTGAGTGGAACTGTTCTCAGACGAACACCGACCACCCTTATCATCGACGTCAATGGAGTCGGCTATGGCGTTGAGATGCCTCTAAGCGCTTTGTGTGAATCTCCTCCAAATGGACAGCGCGTTTCGGTCTGGATTGATACGTATGTTCGAGAGGATGCCCTAAGGCTATTCGGTTTTATGTCGTTTGAAGATCGGCAGGCATTTATCATGCTTCGATCTGTTTCAGGAATTGGGCCTAAAATCGCGCTGGCCATACTCTCGACGTTCGATGCCTCCTCACTCAGACAAGTCATCCTACAAAATAAAGCTACTTTATTGGAATCCGTACCAGGCATCGGCGGTAGGACCGCTGAAAAAATCGTCTTAGAACTTCGAAGTAAAATTGAGCGACTCGGCCTAACCGGGACATTACCAAAAGCCAGAAAAGCTGGCGCTACCGGCAATACGTCAATTCAGGACGTCGACAACGTCGATGGCCTAACAGAAGACACTGTGAGTGAAAGCGTTTTAGCAGACGTTAGAAGCGCGCTTGAAAATCTTGGATATAAAGACAAAGAGATTAATCCGGTGATTTCAGAGATCCTACGAAACCCTGAGGCTGGTCAGCAGGACGGATTTCAAGTCGTCCTAAAATCTGCCCTGAAGTCACTAAGAGCTAGTTATTAACTCAAATAAAGAGAGATCCAAATGGTTGAGCCGACTAAAGTAACAAAACCGGTT
Source organism: Deltaproteobacteria bacterium (assembly GCA_040381655.1). GTDB lineage: Bacteria > Bdellovibrionota_B > Oligoflexia > Oligoflexales > RGVZ01 > CAMDKS01. Next base: position 2,661 of record JBEIGW010000272.1, on the reverse strand, counting down.
ATTGAGAGACTCTCCGTAGCTTCGGAACTCATTGAGGATCAAGAACTTGACTTACGGACACCGTCCATTCGACCTACTAAATTCACCGATTACCCGGGACAAGAAGCCGTCAAGAAAAATCTTGAAGTTTATGTGACCGCCTCTTTAAAGCGCGCAAGACCGATGGATCACGTCATTTTACACGGAGCTCCGGGCCTGGGTAAGACGACACTAGCCAATATTATAGCTAACGAGTTGGGCGTTCCTTTTGTTGCGACCAGCGGCCCGGCCATTGATAAATCTGGAGATCTTGCGGGAATTTTAACGGGACTAGAGCCTGGGTCACTTCTGTTTATTGACGAAATTCATCGGCTAAATATCAAGGTTGAAGAAGTGCTTTATAGCGCGATGGAAGACTTCTCCATCGATATTATTATCGGCCAGGGCGCTGCCGCTCGAAGCGTCCGAATGGATATTGCGCCGTTTACTTTGGTGGGAGCCACAACAAGACTCTCTCTCTTGTCGCGTCCACTGTTAGGACGTTTTGGAATTCAAGAAAGACTGGAATTTTATGATACGCTTTCGCTGACTAAAATTTTATTTAGAACGTCCGACATTCTGGGGTTTAAGCTTTCAGATGAAGCAGCTCTCGAAATAGCACATCGTAGCCGGGGCACACCTCGCCTCGCCAATCGACTTCTCAGACGAGTCGCCGACTTCGCCGATGTGGAAAATCTTCGTGAGATTAATCGTAAAGTCGCTGATCTAGCCCTTGTAAGGCAGGGTATTGATGCGTCTGGGCTTGACCGAGTGGACCGGCAAATCTTGAGCACCATGCTTGAGCAGTATGAAGGCGGACCCGTTGGGATTGAAACTCTAGCGGTTACCCTCAATGAAGATCGCGACACGATTGAGGACGTCTACGAGCCTTACTTAGTATATCGCGGTTTCATAGCACGAACTCCCCGTGGACGAAGCCTCACGTCACAAGGGCTAAATTACGTAAAAACACAGTTAAGCAAACACTCCATCGACTAATACAAAACCTAGACTAGTTTAACTTTGCAGCCTTGCAATGACGCTGACCGTGCGTGTCTCGACTGACCTGAATTCCAATAATTCCTGGTAACTGATCCTTATTTGATCCTAAAAGATTGAAAATTCTTCGGTAAGCGTCCTCGTGAGTACCGGCGTGGAGTGTTGTCATGATTCCACCGTGACCCGTTCTAGAAAGCTCAGCCCAAAGCTGGGCTTCGGAGTCTCTAACTTCACCAATGACAATTTTTTGGGGTGATAAACGCAGTATCTCGCATTTCAACCGATTCAGAGATACACCACCCTTGCCAGCCACATCGGAGGGTACCTCGACCAAACGAAACCATGAGCTGGATATGAGGGGCAACTCTGCAATACTTTCGACAATACCGAGCCGGACGCCCTGAAAAAAGTCACATACACTAGCAAAGAGCGCTGTCGTCTTACCTGATCCTGTTGCTCCATAAAAAACCAAGGAAGCACCCTCTTGCACCCATGTTAACAGATCCGCGCGTGAAAAGTTCTCTAAAACAAAATCATTCAAGCTTGCTTGGAATAGCTGCTGCCTTCTAAAAACAACATGAGGCCCATCCGGTGACAGTGGCGGCAGAACCACGTGCCATCTCAAATTAAAAGTGGGTACAACACCACCACCGTAAGGCCTGTAGGGATCAAGCCTAGTCTTTGACGCCCAAGAAAGACACCACACCAAATTCATTAACGCATCAGCTGTATAATTGACGCTCGATTTTTCGATATGGCCTAGATTAGTTAGGCACGTTAGACAACCAAAGCTATTCAGATAGACTTCAATGACATTTGGTTTCTTAAAAATATCTAGTAACTGCAAAAAAAGTGTCTGGTCTCCCAGAGCGTCTTCTGTGTCGTCCCAATGACTGTTATCGGGCTCTACGGTCGACAACAGATTTTGTCCAACTTTAAATATAGAAAAAAATTTACCCAACATGAGGCTTGCTCTCATGAAAATGAATAGCTCTTAAATTAACGGCAACAAATTTTGGACAAGAAATTTAACTGAGATAGTTACGAAGACTGCCGAACAGCGCCTGCTCTATTATAGGACGACCGGAAGCACTATGATTTGCCTTGCACGCATCCGCTAAAAAATTCAGGACATCTTCATCATCCCAATCACGAGTGTCCATAGCCCTAGCTCCCTCGAGCATTCTTTCAGCCATATCAAGCGTGATGAGACCACGATTACGACAATCTTCGATGACTTTCCACACATCGTCTGATACAGCGACTCGCTCAAGTGGATTGGATACACGGGTACCCTGTCCTATTGGTGCAAACGTTGCCAGCACGTCCATAATCGAACCAGTTGACTGAGCGGAATCACACCAATCCTCAGCCGCCTTGATTAAGTCCAAATCAAACCCTCGACCGAGCAAGATGCCACGGATAAGTCCGTCTTCTTCTGTGGCAACGCCATGACAACAAACTAAATCCGCCATAATTTCAATCACTGGACGAATCTCGTCAAATTGATAACGTTGCGTCATGGCAACCTCACTGTACTTAGAACCACTATGATTAACTTGAGTCTCTAATAAAGGTATCAACTTCTCGAACATTTTGGCAATAGTCGGTCTCTTTACGCAGTTGAGAAGCCGTCAAAGCACT